>CAXGSZ010000342.1:0-3803 GCA_964012455.1 uncultured Alphaproteobacteria bacterium | reverse complement strand
GATCGATAACGCAACGATTGGTGATGGAAGACCCGGCCGGCTGAGCAACGCATTAATGAAACACTACGAAAACTACATCAACACCCTATCCGAGCTTTGACGGACTAACAACTATGGCGAAAGAATTTATATTTAAGTTTGGAGTGGTTCTAACCGCGCTGTATAATTGAAGTAGCTTAAAAAAGAAACGAGACTCCGGGTCGTCGTTCGCCGGGGCGGATCATCGGGGCAGGCCCATGTCATCAGATAAAAATAAAAACTTACAGGACGTCTTCTTAAATACCGTCCGGAAGACAAAAGTACCCGTGACCATTTTCCTCGTCAACGGGGTAAAACTTCAGGGTATTATCACTTGGTTCGACAATTTTTGCGTATTGTTGCACCGCGATGCCCATTCGCAACTTGTCTATAAACATGCGATTTCCACTGTCATGCCAGCGCAGCCGGTGCAGCTATTTGAACCGGAAACTAGTGGTCAGGACTAACTATTCACAAGGGCGTGAATGACCGCCGCCGCAGGACCTCACGGCGCGACCCGGACACGTGCGCTCATTGTCGTTCCTATCCTGACAGCTTATCGCGGAAACACTGATGCGCAGCGGCGTCGGGAGGAAGCGGCCGGGCTTGCCGAGGCGATTGAACTGGACGTGCGGCGAATAGACGAAGCGAGATTGACCAGCGTCCGCCCAGCAACGCTGTTTGGCACAGGCAAGACAGATGAAATCAAATCAACAGTCGCTGCAAAGGCCGTCGAGGTTGCGATCGTCGACCATTCACTTACACCGGTTCAACAACGCAATCTTGAACTTGCATGGCACTGCAAAGTCCTCGACCGCACCGCGCTCATCCTTGAGATTTTTGGTGCCCGCGCACGGACATACGAAGGTCGCTTGCAAGTCGAGCTGGCCGCGTTGAAGTATCAGCGATCGCGGTTGGTCCGCAGTTGGACGCACCTGGAGCGACAGCGAGGTGGATACGGTTTCATTGGGGGGCCGGGCGAAAGCCAGTTAGAAATCGACCGCCGTCTTACCGATCAGCGGATTAGCAAGTTACAAGGCGAAATCGAGCATATCCGCAAAACACGCGCGCTTCAGCGATCGTCACGTCAGCGCTCGGCTCTTCCGACCGTTGCTCTCGTCGGATATACTAATGCTGGTAAATCGACCCTCTTCAATCGATTGACCGAATCGTCCGTTGTCGCAAAAGATATGCTCTTTGCGACGCTTGACCCGAAAATGCGCCGCATGGTTCTGCCTTCCGGGCAAGAAGTTGTATTGTGCGATACCGTCGGATTTATCTCCGACCTTCCGACCGAACTAGTGGCGTCGTTCCGCGCGACATTGGAAGAAATCGTAGAAGCGGATCTTGTGCTTCACATACAAGATGCCTCTTCGGACGAGGCACTAGAACATAGACATACGGTCGAGGCCATTGTGCAAAGCATCGCAGATAAACGACCAATCCGTATTATTGATGTTTTCAATAAAATCGATCTTGCCGGAGACGACTGGTGCGGCTACCAATCGGAGCATTCCCGAAACGGCGCGATTTGTGTATCTGCCGTTACGGGAGACGGGATTGATGCGCTATTCGAAGTGCTGGATCGCAAGTTCGTCGCACTCAGGCAGGTTGTCGTATACAATATTCCATCAAAGGACGGCGCCGCCCTTGCCTGGCTTTACAAGAATGGGGATGTCATCAGTACAGAACCGCAGGACATGTCGAATATTGTAAAGGTGGCGTTGCAGGTGCCAGATGTCGGTCGCTTTGCCCGCAGATTTAGTCTGGAACCCCTGCAATAAACGTAAGACATTTATAAGTGGGTGGAGCTCGCTCGGAGCGCCGCGAGGAAATCAATGATTATTGATCCGGAACGGGTAGCGAATATTGTGCGGGAAACCGCCGAGAAAGATGTATTGCCGCGGTTTCAGACCCTGTCCGACAGCGAAATTATGGAAAAGGCGCCGGGAGATATCGTAACCGTCGCCGATTATGACGCCGAAAAACGCCTTACAGCAGCACTTAAAGATTTGCTCCCGAGTGCGGATATTTTGGCTGAAGAGGCGGCTACACGGGACAGCTTGGATCTCGAGGACTACCAATCAAACAGAGCAACCTGGCTGATCGACCCAGTCGATGGAACCAGAAACTTCTCAAAAGGCGAACCAACCTTCGCGATCGTCATTGCATTTGTAAAGGGCGGTCAGACGGAGATCGCCTGGATCCATCTGCCTGTCGAGGACCACACAATTATCGCCGAACGCGGTAGCGGCGCATTTCTTAATAGCTACGAACGCTTGGCAATATCGCCACCCCCGGACATTACGGAAATGACAGGTCTACTGAATCTACGCGCAATGGGAGACGATGTAACCGTCGAGCAGATCAAGGAACGCGCCGATACATTCTCAGTGTTGAAGAACTTCCGCTGCGCGGGATACGATTTCGCCGAACTGGCGCGGGATCGGAAGCATTTTTCACTCTACCGACGTCTTTGGCCTTGGGATCATGCGGCCGGAACGCTTATTTTCCGAGAGGCTGGCGGATATGCAGCCCGTGTCGACGGAAAGCCTTATAACCCCTTATCCCGAATTTGGGGACTCCTTTGCGCGCCAGACAAACGATCCTGGCAGAATATTCATGATCATCTCGCGACGCCAAACTAGCGGGTGATAAACAGGAGAATTGAAATGGCAAAAGTCGCATTTATTGGTCTGGGCGTCATGGGCTATCCGATGGCAGGACACCTTAGTAAAGGCGGCCACGACGTTACCGTCTACAACCGCACCGCAGCGAAGGCTGCCAAATGGAAGAAGGCGTTCGGCGGCAAGGTCGCGAAGACACCGCGAGAGGCCGCTAAGGGTAGGGAATTCGTCTTCGTGTGCGTCGGAAATGACGATGATTTGAGAAGCGTCGTGCTGGGCGAGAAGGGGGCCCTCTCTGGAATGAGCAAGGGTGCCATTTTGATCGATAATACGACAGCTTCGGCCAACCTTGCGCGTGAACTGCATGGGACCGCACGCAAATCCGGAATTGGCTTCATCGATGCTCCGGTTTCAGGGGGGCAAGCCGGTGCCGAGAACGGCGTTCTGACGGTGATGTGCGGTGGCAACAAAAGCCACTTCAAGAAAGCGCAACCGGCAATGGAGTGCTATGCGCGCCAGGTGACCCTAATTGGTGGACCGGGTTCTGGACAGCTGACGAAGATGGTCAACCAGATTTGCATTGCGGGCCTGGTCCAGGGCCTTTCGGAAGGCGTCAACTTCGGTCAAAAGGCCGGCCTCGACATGGAAAAGGTTATCGACACGATCTCCAAGGGGGCTGCAGGTTCTTGGCAAATGGAAAACCGCGCCGCGACGATGTGCAAAGGCGAATTCGACTTTGGCTTCGCCGTCGACTGGATGCGCAAGGATCTCCGAATCTGCTTCGATGAAGCGAACAATAATGGCGCACGATTGCCGGTTGCCGCATTGGTGGATCAGTTCTATGCGACGGTACAGGCCCGTGGCGGCAAGCGCTGGGACACTTCGGCACTCATCCACCTGTTGATGAACGACTAGCCTGAAAGGTCACGCTCGGCGCGTTTTGCGGTCTGCCAGGCCGCTTCCAACTCGTCAAGTGTCGCTTCTTCCAGGGAACCGCCACCGTCGACGATGCGGGCTTCCATGGCCTTGAACCGGCGTTGAAATTTTAGGTTCGCCCGCCGCAGAGCCTCCTCTGGGTCAATCTTATAGTGCCGCGCCAGGTTGGCGGAAGCGAATAGAAAGTCGCCGATCTCTTCCGCCATCCTTTCCTCGCGATGC
>CAXGSZ010000341.1:0-3806 GCA_964012455.1 uncultured Alphaproteobacteria bacterium | reverse complement strand
GCACATTTATGCCTTTACGATAATGTATCATGAGGGCGACAAGCGCTTCTCGGGCGCGGTACCCTACGCGAGCATAATAGTCGAGTTGGACGATGCGCCCGGCGCGCTGATGGCCGCCAATCTTCTCGATGCATCCTATACCGAGGCAAAAGTGGACCGCCGGGTCGAAATGGTTTTCAAGAAACTCAACGACGAGATCACCTTGCCGCAGTTCCGCTTGGCGGATGTCGAGCCTGGCACGTGAGGGAGTGACGCCAATGTGGGAGAACAGATGCAAAATCGCGATCAGCGGTATCGGATACTCAAAAGTTACGCGTTCCGCCGACATTCCGTTGGCGGCTCACGCACTGGAAGCGGTGAAAGGTGCGGTGGCCGATTCCGGCCTTGAGATGTCTGATATCGACGGCCTGTCGACCTATCCGGAATTGCCGGCAACCGGTCATGCGGAAGTCGACGGCATCTCCGTCGTCTCCGTGAATTGCATGATGGCGATGCTGAAACTACCGAACCTTAGCTGGCACATACAGGTCGGCACCACGAACATAGGCGGCGCCGTACAGCAGGCAGCGAATGCCCTGCTCGCCGGCGTGTGCAAATACGCGGTGGTATGGCGCGCAATGCACAATCCGAAGGGCACCTATCAGAACCTGCCCGGCAATGAAGCGCATGGCGCGGCGCAGTTTACTGGCCCATTCGGATTCGGCGGGCCGGGACAAGGGATGGCCGTCGCCTACACACGATGGCTAGAGACGCACAATCAGGAACGCGCGAAGATGGCGACGCTGGCTGTCACCCAACGCAAACATACGCAGCTTAATCCGCACGCATATTTTTACGGCACCGAACTCACCCGGGAGGACTATCTGAACTCGCGGATGGTGGCATACCCATTCTGCCTGTTTGATTGTGACATTCCGGTGCAGGGCGCTGTCGCCATCGTGATGACGACGGCGGATCGCGCCAAGGACCTAAAACCGAAACCCGCCTATCTCGCGGGCTACGGACAACGTCTTCACTTCGAGGTCGCTGGCCGCATCGGCAGCCTTAGCAACTATATGAAGGGTGGCAGCAGTTCATCCCGGCTGACATGGGAGCGGTCCGGGTTCTCGCCGCGGGACGTCGACGTCGCGCAGATCTATGACGGCTTCTCCGCCTCGGTCATCTATGGTTTGGAATCATATGGATTCTGCGGTGAAGGCGAAGCGCTCGACTTCATTCAGGACGGACGGATCGAACTGGACGGAGACCTGCCATTGAATACGTTCGGCGGCAGTCTCGGGACGGGACGCATTCACGGATTGTGGCACATCATCGAAGGTGCGCTGCAAGCTTCGGGGCGGGCGGGCACCCGACAGGTAAAGAACGCCAACATATCCTTCGTCGGGGCCAGCGCGCCAATCGTCACCGGCACGACCTTTATATTCGTCGGCGACCCTTATTAGTTAACGCTCTAAAACACGCCGTCCGCTTCAAGTTCCGCGATTTCTTTTGACGACATGCCGAGCAATTCGCCGTAAACATATTCGTTATCCTCTCCGTAGCAGGGCGCCCCGCGATCGATGCGGCCTCCCGCATATGCCGGGCTCTCGCTGAGTTTCACCGGCACTTCCGCGACAGGCCATCGACCAATCTTCGTCCCGGTAACCTCGGTCAGCCATTCGAGGAACGCGAGTTGTGGGTCGTTATCGCAGCGATCCTCGGCGGTCTGGCAGACACCCGCGGGCACGCTGGCCTTCTGCAGAGTTTCCATCAGACGGCGCCCGTCGCTTTCCCGCGTCCATGCGGCAATCGCCTCATCGAGGGAATCCTGTTGAGTGAGGCGACTTTCCAGGGTGGCGAACCTCTCCTCCGCCAACCAGTCGGGCCGTTCCGCAACTTTGCAGAGCGACTGCCATTCCGCGTCCGTGAAACAGGCGATCGCCAGCCAGTTATCCTCTCCAGCCGTCGGATAGACGCCGTGCGGGGCGGCCGGTTTGTTCGGCGAACGATTGCCGGTCCGCGTCCAGATACGGCCGTTTGCCGACCAGTCGAGCATGGTCGTCCCGTTGATGAAGAGGCCAACTTCGCATTGCGAGGCGTCCACCCATTGACCTTCGCCTGTGCGCTCGCGATGGTAAAGCGCGCTCAACATGGCGAGTGCGAAGCTATAGGCACCCATCCAGTCGAGGTACGAGTACCCCCACCCCGCCGGCATTGCGGGCTCCGGCAGGCCCGACATTTCCGAAAGGCCGGAGAAGGAATTGGCAATTGGCCCAACGGTGCGAAAGCGGCCATAGGTTCCCTGCGCGCCCATACCCGATTGCTGCACGTAAATGATGTCCGGCTTGATTTCCTTCAACGTGTCGTATCCGAGACCCCAGCTGTCCAATACACCCGGCGAAAATCCTTCAGCCACGATATCTGACATCGCGACTAGGCGTTTCGCGATCTCCAGTCCCTTGGGATGCCGGACGTTAAGAGATATCCCCCGCTTTCCAGGGTTCTTGTTGTTGAACTGTCCACCCATATCGGGATCGGTTACCCCTTGCAGCGCGGCCGTGGCCTTTTCGCGAGCGGCGCGCCCGCCGACCGGGGCCATAGACGCCATGCGGGTATCCGGATGACTTTTCAACTCGACCTTGAGGCTTTCCGCTCCGAAAGCGCTCATAAACCGGGTGCCGCCGGCCGACGCCAGGAACCAGGTGAAGTCCAGAATGCGAATTCCGTCGAGCGCGAAGGGTTTGCCCCGTTTCGACGGCTGCCCACCCTTGTCCTTGTCCGTCATCGCGGCGAATTTCGGCGTCGGGTTCGCCGGCAATTCATCGGCGGTTTCCACGTCTTCGTTCAACAATGGCGCACGCCGGCCGGGTATCCAACTCGATGCCGTCGCGATCCACTTGCTGGTGGCGTAGCGGAAGGATCGGCCCAGTTCCGGATGCTCGATATTCAAAACGCTCTTTCTGGCAATCCAGTGGGGATCAAGAGCGTTCTCGTGCGGTTTCCTGAGTGGGGCCCACAGCATTCCCAATTCCTGGGCTTCGCGCCACGGCACATTGCCGTAAGTGAAATTCCGTACGAAGCGCTGCATCGCCTCCATGCCCTTGTCGCGCTTTTCCGTGACCGGCCCGGTTCCGGGAACGAAGCGACCGCCTTTCGAAAGATCGCTCGATTCCGGGTCCATGCCGGACTCGATGCCGTACCCGTCGAGCAGATTGATCAGGCGGTCACCGTCGCCGGGGCGCGTGCCGAGCGCGGCCATCACCCAGCGTCCGTCCTTCGTATGGGCGATCGACGGATGCGGAGTGATGGCCTCCCGCGCGTGGCGGCAGGTCTGGCGCAGGACAGTCGCACGCCGCATCACCCAAGACATCAGATCGACCTCGGTACACTTAGCGACCGCCTCATGCACCGCGCAGGAGACATGTTGTCCCAAACCCGTCCGGAAACGAAAGACGAGAGCCGCCATGATCGCCATGCTGAGCTGCTCGCCGGCAACGTGATAGGCATGCCACATCTGCGGAGCGATCGGCGGTAGGTCGTACTTGCCGTCCGGCGTCGGATCGTAACCACAGTTCATCATAACGCCGCCCAGCGCCAGATGTATCAAATCCGATCCCTTGTAGTCGCTCCAGGGGCCTTCGTCTCCGAACGGGGTGATGCGGGCGTGGATCAGGCTGGGGTAGCGTTCACGCGAGGTCTCGGAACCGAATCCAAAAGCGGCCAATTCACCCTTCTGTGTCGATTCGAGCAAGATGTCGGCGGACACCAGCAACGCTTCAAACCGGGCGCGATCCTCTGTTTGATCGAGGTCCAGCGCGACAGATTTT
>CAXGSZ010000340.1:0-3807 GCA_964012455.1 uncultured Alphaproteobacteria bacterium | reverse complement strand
TTTTTCAAACCATGCAGGAGAAAGTTAACGAAATCGCGACAATCCTGCTGTTCTTCGAACTGGAGTTAAGACGGATCGAAGACAACGACCTCGATGCCAAACAGAGCGCATCCGAACTGCTCGCAAAGTTTCGCCCCTGGTTGCGGGACATGCGGGCCTTTCGGCCGCATCAATTGTCGGATGAGGTTGAGAAACTGCTGCTTGAAAAATCGGTAGCCGGTCGCTCTGCCTGGGTTCGTCTCTTCGATGAGACGATTGCCGAATTGCGCTTCCCATTTCACGGCAAGGATTTGACCGAGACGGAAATCCTTGACCGGCTAAGCGACGCTGATGGAAACATGCGGCGCGAAGCGGCGAAATCGCTGGGCGCGGTCCTCGGCGACAATATTCGGCCATTTGCGTTGATTACAAATACACTAGCCAAAGACAAACAGGTTGAAGACCGCTGGCGTAAATTCGATAAGCCTATCTCATCACGAAACCTCTCCAACTTTGTCGAAGACGGCGTCGTCGACGCACTACTTTCCGCGGTCCAAGCAGCCTATCCGCGCATCTCCCATCGCTATTACGCGATCAAGGCAAATTGGTTCGCAACCGACAAGCTAGACTACTGGGATCGCAATGCGCCGCCACCGGACAGGGATGACCGAACGATCACCTGGGACACCGCACGCAAAACGGTGCTCGACGCATACGGAGATTTTTCGGGCGAACTGGCAACGATTGGAAGCCGGTTCTTTCAAAACGACTGGATCGACGCACCCGTCCGGGCGGGCAAGGCATCCGGTGCGTTTGCTCACCCGACAGTACCTTCCGCGCATCCGTACCTTCTGCTGAATTATCAGGGTAAGACGCGGGACGTTATGACGCTCGCGCACGAACTTGGCCACGGGGTGCATCAGGTCCTGGCGGCAGGGCAAGGACATTTGATGGCGGACACGCCGTTGACACTTGCCGAGACTGCCAGTGTCTTCGGTGAAATGCTGACCTTCCAGGCGATGCTGCGGCAAACCGACGATCCGATAGCCCGCCGCGCGATGCTCGCCGGCAAGGTCGAGGATATTATCAACACGGTCATCCGTCAGACCGCATTCTGCCTCTTCGAACGCGACGTGCACGACGCAAGGCTGAAGAACGAACTGACCCCCGATGACATCGGCGACATCTGGATGAATGTCCAAACCAAAAGCTTGGGGCCCGTGTTTCGTTTTCATGACGAATACCGTCACTATTGGGCATACATCCCACACTTCATCCATTCGCCGTTTTACGTATACGCATACGCATTCGGCGATTGCCTGGTGAATGCGCTTTATTCCGTCTATCGGGATGCCGAAGCGGGTTTCGCCGATAAATATCTGGAAATGCTGCGGGCTGGCGGTACGCTGCGGCATAAGGAATTACTGGCCCCCTTTGGACTCGATGCCACGGATCCAGCGTTCTGGGACAAAGGGCTCGGCATCGTCGAAACCCTCATCGACGAGCTTGAAGCCACGATGTAGCAAGGCAGCGCAGCAGTTATGAACGAGGGCACGAAAGTATCGCCGCGGAAGGCTGTCATCATCGGCGCGGGCATTGCCGGCATCTCAACGGCGCTCTACCTGCAGCGCGACGGCCACACGGTCATGGTTTTAGACCCGGAACCGCCGGGGTCGATGACGTCGTACGGCAATGCGGGGCTGATTGCGACCTATGCGACAATTCCAACAGCAACGCCGGACATATTGATGCGGGTTCCGAAAATGCTGATGGACCCGTCTGGCCCCTTAAGCCTGCGCTGGTCCTATCTACCGCATTTGGTGCCTTGGTTGCTTTCATTGGTTCGCAACAGTGCACCGGACCGCATCCAGCGGAACGCCCTTGTGAAATCGATCCTATTGAACCGCGCCTGGGATGACTACAGACCACTGATCGCATCGGCCAGAGCAGATGAATTGTTTTATGCGGGTGGTATGCTCCGGGTCTTCCGCACCAAATCTGCCTTCGAGAGCATGAAGACCCGAGAGTTGGACCTCATGGATGTCACTGGCCGGCAATACGAGTTGCTTGGCATCGATGAAATCCGCCAAATGGAACCTGGTCTGGAACCTATATTCCAACATGCCATCTTTTCGACGGATTCGCGAAACATCCGGAACCCGGGCCGTCTGACGGAACTCTTTGCCGCAGATTTTACTGCCAAAGGCGGCACAATCGAGCAAGAAGTCGTCACTGCCCTCTCCGGCGCCGCGGATAAAAAGTGGCGCATCGGTACGGATCGAACAGAGCACATCGCCGATATCGTGGTCGTCGCCGCCGGCGCCTGGTCGACCCGAATTGCCCGCATGGTTGGCTTGAAAATCCTGCTGGATACCGAGCGCGGATACCACGTCATGCTACCGTCTCCGACGCCCGGTTTGAACCGATCAGTTCATTTCGGCGAAGAGGGCTTTATTGTGTGCCCGATGGAAGAAGGCTACCGCCTTTCCACAGGGGTCGAGCTCGCCGGCGTCGACGCATCGCCGGATTACCGGCGCATTCGCCGAGCAGTCGGCCAGGCGACTTCATTAATCAAGGGATTTGATGCGACTGAGAAATCAATTTGGATGGGCCGGCGGCCCTCAACACCCGATACTGTCCCGATACTCGGTGCTGTTCCGGATCGAGATGGCCTTTATTTTGCGACGGGCGGCGCACATATCGGGATGACCCTCGGCCCGACATTCGGGCGCATCATTGCCGATCTCGTCGCAGGGCGCGAACATGGCGTTGACCTCTCGCCGTATCGTCCCGACCGCTGGTAAGAAATGGAGACTTCGATGAGCGACCCTCAAACGAGCACACCCATGGACATCGTCGTGATTGGCGCCGGTATAGCCGGTGTCGCATCCGCTCTGTATCTCCAGCGCGACAATCATCGCGTAACGATTCTCGATCCGCGAGGTGTTGGCGAGGGGGCCTCCTTCGGCAACGCCGGAACAATTGCACCAACGTCGTGTGTCCCAACCGCAAGGCCAGATATCCTGAAACGTGTCCCGAAAATGCTGATGGACCCAACCGGACCGCTCAAAATTCGCTGGTCTTACCTACCGCAACTGACGCCGTGGTTCATCGATCTGATCCGGAACAGCACGGCGGAAAAAATACTCGCCAATGCGCAGGCAAAAACCGCCCTGCTGACCCGCGCTTTCGAGGCCTATAACGAGCTGATCTCCGAAAGCGATACGGAAGAACTGATTGTCCGGAACGGCATCCTTCAAGTCTTTGAGACCGACCAGGCGTTCCAGAACATGCTTCGGGAGCGGGAACTGCAGGAAGCGTGCGGACACAAAGTCGAAGTACTGCCGGGCGAGGCCATCCGCCAAATGGAGCCGGCTTTCACATCCGATTTCAAACATGCTGTTTATTTGGAGAATCACGCCACAATCCGAAACCCCGGCGAATTGACGAAACGTTTCGCGGCCCTGTTTGAATCCAAGGGCGGTACGTTTTGTCAGGAAGCAGTAACCGGGCTCAAACGCGACGGTACCCGCTGGCGTGTCATTACGGTTGACGGCGAACACGTGGCCAACCGCGTCGTGGTGGCGGCCGGCGCATGGTCGCGTGAGATTGCGAAGATGCTCGATTTCCGCATGCTGCTTGATACTGAGCGTGGTTACCACGTCATGGTACCGCAACCCGATCCTGCGCTACAACGACCCATACTGCTCGGCGACCATTCCGTCTTTTTAGTGCCGATGGCAGAAGGCATGCGAGTGACTAGCGGCGTTGAATTCGGTGGGCTGGAACTGCCGCCAGACTATCGGCGTATCCGCGCGATGGTTCCGT
>CAXGSZ010000339.1:0-3812 GCA_964012455.1 uncultured Alphaproteobacteria bacterium | reverse complement strand
CGACCGGGATACAACAGATGCCCCGGTTTTAACCGAAAGAAGGTAACGGTTTTATCAACTTTGGGCGCAATCCCCATGACTTCGCCACTATCTCCGTGAACCCCGCTCGGGACATCAACTGCCACGCAATAACGATCCCCAATCGCCTCTATTAATTCATGCGCTACGCCGTCTATATCGCGCGATAGACCCGCACCGAAAATAGCGTCAACGACACAATCCGCATCCTGCAAAAGATCAGTCGAGAGAACTTCCGTCGCACCCTCCCAACGATCAGCGTTTAGGCGCGCTTCTCCTGAAAGCTGTTCAAAATCACCGAGCAACCCCAGCCGTACCTCGCGACCCGCATTTCGCAGATGCCTTGCAGCGACAAAACCGTCACCGCCGTTATTGCCAGGACCGCACAACACCGCAACCCTCCGGCCCCCATGTTCAATGATCGCGTCGGCAACCGCCTTGCCCGCCGCCTCCATCAAGCACTCTCCTGAGATGCCTAAAGCAATGGCCGCAGCGTCAGCTTTTGCCATTTCCGACACCGTTAGGAGACATCCGTCACCAAATTTAGTCATCTCGCCTCTCCGTCTCCGACGCGATCAATCTCAATGTCCGAGAATGGAATCCTAGTCGATACAACACGAACACCACGGTCAATGCAGACACCATCAGCATAATCTGATGGATGTGCCAGGCCAGAAGGCCAGGCCAAAATTTTACGCCCTTATGCAGCAATTTGTGTGAGTTGGCGCGATTGTCGCCACAACCGCCGCATTGCGGGCGCGCAATCGACCTGCACCGGTAACACCGTCGGATCCGACAATAGCACAGAATATGATGAAATAATAATTCAACTGCCCCATCGCCCAATCAAGAACTAAAGGATGCGTAGATGAATACGACGATCGATATAAGAAACCTGGCTCACCCAAACTCGCGACTGACCGAAGCCGAAAACGACAGATCTCGAACAAAGTCAATTGCAGAATCTGTCACTCCAAGGACGATAATCAGTCCCGATAGGACGAGGATAGACGTTGACGCGAAAAAATTGTCGCAAACGATATCAATTAGAATCTGAATATCGACAATCTGATTATCACGTCGGATCATCTCTTCGACCTAGAACTGACGATGCTCCACCATGAGAGACACAAGGTTCATTCTTCCCGATTCAACGTTTTCTGAGAAGCGGTTGTAGCCAGCCCAGAATACGAATAATAGAAGGATAGCCGCGTTATCCAGAATGGAGAGGCCAACAAATTTTCGCTTCCGTCGACTGGGGAACAAGCTCCCGCGTTCGATATGATCCCGTCTCCCACCCGAAACGACAACCGAGAATTCCACTGGATCGCCGGCACCCGCGATGTCTAGATTACTGCGGTCAATGAACTGGCGCGGGCGCGATAAACGACGAGACGATAAAGGCACTAAATTAGTTCTCCGAGGACCTCCAGGAAATGGTCGGCGAAGACTGGCCCGATCCATCATAAAGTGCGCTCATCGCCTGAATGAAATATACGCTGAATTTATGCGTTCTGACGGGTTTGCCGTATTGGAAGGGTCACAAAGTAATGCGGTTATCTGTCTACTGGATCACTACCTGTCAAGCGGTTAGACGACCTTCACTCGGTCTAACTCTCCTATTGGCCGTGCTGTTCACGTCCATTGCGCGGGCCGATGGCCCTATATCCGCTAAAATAGTTAGCGGCGATATTTTGCGCATCGGTGACCGTTCCTATTCTTTCATAGGAATTGATGCAGCCGAACTTGGCCAAATCTGCCAGCGGGCGAGCGGGCGCGTTTTCGATTGTGGACACATCGCGAAAACGGCATTGATGGATCTTACTATTGGCGGCACGGTGAAATGCACACCAGTTGGGCAGAATGACACCTGCATTTTGGCCGATTGTCGTGTCGACGGTTTCAGCTTAAGGCACAACATGGTCCATACGGGATGGGCCATCAACACTCCCCAAAATTCAACGGCCTTAATGACAACGCTAAACTCAAACGCCACGGTCTGTGGAAGGGACATTTCGATGTGCCTTCGGTTTGGCGCAACCGGATGAACTCTGATCGTTACAGGTGTCAGAAATAGAGATGCGCACCGATCAATTTGATTTTAATCTGCCCCAAGAGCGGATCGCACAGAAACCGGCCTATCCACGTGATTCGTCCCGGCTTTTGGAAATTTCGTCCGACAAACTGGGCGATCATGGAGTCTTAGATCTCCCAAATTTACTGAAGCCGGACGATCTACTTGTTCTGAACGATACACGCGTCATACCAACGCGGTTACACGGTCGTCGCGGGAATGCGCGCATCGAGGTTACATTGCACAAACCCGGCGAAAAAAGCGACACTTGGTACGCCTTTGCGCGGCCCGGCCGGCGCTTACGAACAGGTGACGAGATCAATTTCGCTGACGGTTTCTCCGCACAATTGATCAAAAAACTTACGGGCGGCGAAGTACTCCTCCAGCTGACCGACACAACGGGCTCCGTAATCGACGCGATCCATTCGAACGGCGCTATGCCGCTTCCGCCTTACATTCAACGCGCTGGACAGAATGATCCCAATGACGCCGCGAATTATCAGACAATTTACGCCCGCCAAACCGGTGCTGTCGCCGCGCCAACAGCAGGTCTGCATTTTACGGAGCGGCTATTTCAACGGCTCGACGAACGGGGCGTCCAAAAGACCTTTGTCACATTGCATGTCGGTGCGGGGACCTTTCTTCCGATCAAAGGCGATACCGTCGAAGAACATCGAATGCATGCGGAATACGGAGTGCTCAGCACCGGGACCGTGGATGCAATCGAGCGAACTCGCGACAAGGGTGGGAAAGTGGTTGCCGTTGGCTCGACCGCCCTCCGCCTGATCGAAACAGCCACTGCCGAGGATAGTTCTGTGCGCCCGTTCGAGGGTGATACAGATCTCTTTATTACGCCTGGATATCGCTTTAAGGCCGTTGACCTATTTCTAACTAATTTCCATTTACCACGCTCTACCTTGTTTGTGCTCGTCTCCGCATTTGCAGGGATACAACGCATGAAAGATGCCTACACACATGCCATCACCGCTGGTTATAGGTTTTATTCGTATGGCGACTGCTGCCTCATCCATAGGGCGGATCCGACGTGACGATGTCCGCCTGCTTCCGCTAAAATGCTCACATGTCAACACAGAGTAACGAAGATCTAAGCCAACTTGGCCGCACTGTGGCGCTGCCACAATCACCTGACGAAGCGGTATTGGAGACGGTTGCGAATCCCCATCCGGATACCGATTACATTACGCGTTTCACATGTCCTGAATTCACATCAGTCTGTCCTGTAACGGGGCAACCTGATTTCGCTCATTTAGTGATCGACTACGCGCCGGCAGAAGCAATCGTCGAAAGCAAATCGCTAAAGCTTTTTTTTGGTTCGTTTCGCAATCACGCAGCCTTTCATGAAGATTGTACCGTTGCTATCGGCAAACGTTTGATCAGTGCCATGCAACCGAGATGGCTACGGATCGCAGGCTACTGGTATCCTCGCGGTGGAATGCCAATTGACATCTTTTTCCAACAGGGGAAAATCCCCACCGGTGTATGGGTCCCGGACCCGGGGGTCGCGTCATATCGCGGTCGAGGATGAGCACGCCGAAACACGTAACCGACGAAATTCGGAATCGTGCCTTGCTCGAAGGATTTGACGCTGTCGGTTTCACATCCGCGGATACCGATACCGACTTGGGCGCGAGACTAGATGATTTTCTCAGAGCAGGCTTTCACGGCGATATGGGCTGGCTCTCGACCAACGCAGCACGTC
>CAXGSZ010000338.1:0-3818 GCA_964012455.1 uncultured Alphaproteobacteria bacterium | reverse complement strand
CATCTGCATGCGGAGGGTGCCCGCATCCACATTCGTAACGCTCTCAATTACGGCGCGACGAAGGAAGAGATTATGGAAATCTTCCAGTGCGTCAGTGTGTTGGGAATGCATGCCTTGACTGAAGGTGGGCCGATGTTGCTCAAGGCAGCGATAAAAGCGGCGGAGGCGGCGGAGTAGTTCAGTATCAGAAGAACTTTATTCGCCGTTCGCACTCTGGATGGAGAGTAAGGTCGTGCCCGTCTCGATCTTCGAAGGAGGTAAGGCCGTGAACGACAAGATTGGGGATGATTATGTCATGCTTGTCGGTGACGCCAAATACCAAATGGTGAGGGCCTACCGGTCGAACGGAGAGGCGTTTGCTTAGGATTAAGCGTCCACGGCTTGCCTTCGCACGCAGGCAGGGGCTTGGGGAAATATCTGAAGATGCGCTGACCGGACCGATGATAAGAAACTAGCGCGACTTCCTAACCACTCTGAGTATTGGTTTGCATGGTCTGTATATAAGCGCAATGCAGCTTTCTTTGAGAAGATCGGTCGTACATTTCCCCATCTTCGGGTGGATTTTTGCAACGTTTTGTTTCATCGTGCAGCCATGGATATCCTCAGCGTCTTTGGCATCCGTGGCCGTCCGAAGGAAGTGCATCACCTGAACGATGCCTTGCGGGACGTCGGTTTGCACGGTGCGAGCGTGCCGGAATCGGTAAAGCTGGCGGCGGTCAATTTGCTGAAGGAGGCGGAGGGCGAAAATCTTTTGGACCCTGCTAAAAGCTGCGCAGAGGCAGCCCCGCTTCTCGCATACTGCATACTCGGTAGTGACGATTTCACTTCGGCAAACGGAGATAGCCTTCGGGAGGCGGCTGAACGCCGGCTTCGCCTCGCCATCGACCATGGCGAGAGTCTGGACGCTCGTCTCGCTTTGCTGACGCTAATCGCTGGGACGATCCACCCCGCGGTCGTTGAGTCATTTGACTTGGAACTCGCGCCTTAGAACCTCAGACCGCCCGGTAGCCACCGTCAGCCATGACGATACCGCCGGTGACGTAGGCAGCGAGGTCTGAAGCCAAGAAAACAGCTGGCCCCACAACATCCTCTGGCTTTCCGGTCCGTGCCAACGGCGTGTGGTCCATGAATGTCTGGATGAGTTCCTGATTGTTGGAGCGCGCGTTCTCGTTCAATGGTGTTTCGATGAGGCCCGGGCCGATGGCATTGACCCGCACGCCATCCTTGCCAAGCTCCGCTGCAAGCGCCTTCGTGAAGCCAAGGACGCCGTGCTTCGACGTGGTGTAGGCGGGTGAATTTGGCGTGCGCACATGCAGGAAGGATTGGATCGATCCGATATTCACGATCCGGCCCTTTGTCGAGCGCAGTTGGTCGACAAAGGCATGGGTTACGTTGAAAACCCCACTCAAATTGATACTGATAATGTCTTCCCAGTCCTGGATCACATCGTCCGCGTTTGCTGTAAAGGCGTTGCGCCGGTTTATGCCGGCATTGTTTACGAGGATCGACGTCTTGCCGATCTTCTCCTCGATTTGGTTTGCCAGATCACGGCATTGCTGCCGGTCGGTTACATCGAGCTTGAAGCTCCAGGCTTCACCGCCTGCATCGAGTATCTCTTTCCCAACGTCGCCCGCACCTTCAAGGTTCATGTCGAGGATCACCACATGCGCGCCTTGTTCAGCGTAGCCCTTCGCAATCGCCCTCCCGATGCCGGATGCACCACCTGTCACCACTGCAAGATGACCTTCCAGCAAACCGCTCATGACATTTCCCCTTTAATCCTCGCTGTCGACGAACAAAATAACCCGTAGTGGCCGGAAGCAAGGGCTAAGACCGGCATCAATGTGTTTTTCGGGAGCATCACTACATGGCGCAGCAGAATTGGACGGTGTTTCTCTCGGGCGAAATCCATACGGATTGGCGGGAACGCATCTCTGACGGCACGAAGGCAGCCGGCCTGTCGGTCGATTTTGTCTCTCCCGTGACGGACCACGATTCGTCCGACGTTTGTGGAGTGAGCATCCTGGGCGATGAAGACAAACCGTTCTGGAAGGATCACAAGGGCGCCAAGGTGAATGCGATTCGTACCCGCACCATGATCGAGCGATCCGATGTGGTTGTCGTGCGGTTCGGCGACAAGTATCGGCAATGGAATGCAGCTTTCGATGCCGGATTTGCGGCCGCGCTCGGCAAGCCGATAATTACGTTGCATGATGAGAGCCTCACGCATGCTTTGAAGGAAGTGGATGGCGCAGCGCAGGCAGTCGCGGAGACGCCGGAGCAGGTCGTCAAAATTCTGAACTACACGATCACGGGCGCACTGTAGCGGACGACACAACAAACGAGTTCTATTGTGGTTCTGATTACGCCTGACGGTATCGCGTCACATCGCTTACGAAGGCTTCGACATAGTCGTTGGCGGGTTTTGAAACGATCTCGCCCGGTGGTCCGACCTGAATCAATTCGCCGTCCCGCAGGATCGCAATGCGGTCGCCGATGCGGAGCGCTTCATTCAAGTCATGGGTGATAAAAACCACGGTCTTCCGCAGACGGTTCTGCAGGTCGATCAGCTGGTCCTGCATTTCGGAGCGTATTAGTGGGTCGAGGGCGGAGAACGCTTCGTCCATCAACAGGATGTCTGGGTCGGTGCAGAGGGCACGCGCAAGGCCGACGCGCTGCTGCTGGCCGCCCGACAGTTGTGCGGGATATTGATCTTCATATCCATCTAGACTCACTGCCGAAAGCCACTCACGCGCCTTCGCGTCCCGTTCTTCTTTCGGCACTTCCTGGATCGTCAGCCCGAAGGCGACGTTCTGGAGAACAGTGCGATGCGGGAATAAGGCGAAGCGCTGGAAGACCATGGACATCCGGTGGCGGCGAAATTCTTCGAGCTCTGTTGGCGAGAGATTCAGCACGTCGACGTCCTCTACATGTATCGTTCCCTCGGTCGGTTCGATCAGTCTATTGAAATGGCGGATAACGGTCGATTTTCCGGATCCAGACAGTCCCATGACAACGAAGATCTCTCCGGCTGAGATTTCTAGATTGATGTTCCGCAGGCCTATCGTGTGTCCTGTTCTTGCCAGCACTTCATCTTTCGGCGCGCCGTCGCGAACCATCGCCATGACGGACTCCGGATCACCACCGAATACCTTATACAATGCGGCGACGCGAATGAGAGGCGCCCTATCAATCATTTTCGATACCCTTTAGGTGGCGCTGTGACCGCTGGGCATAAGCCTGGCTGACGCGATCGAACATGATAGCGATGGCAACGATGGCGAGGCCGTTCAGCAGACCCATTGTAAAATATTGGTTGGTGATCGATTTGAGAACAGGTTGTCCTAATCCCTTCACACCGATCATCGAAGCGATGACGACCATGGCGAGCGCCATCATTATGGTCTGGTTCACGCCCGCCATAATGGTCGGTAGCGCCAACGGCAGTTGGATTTCGATGAGACGCTGGCGCCGGGTCGCGCCAAACGCTGTCGCAGCTTCGAGGACATCACGGTCGACCAGACGAATCCCGAGATCGGTCAAGCGAATTACCGGTGGGATTGCATAAACCAGTACAGCAATGATCCCTGGGACTTTGCCGATGCCGAGCAGCATGACGACCGGGATCAGATATACGAAGGCCGGCATCGTCTGCATGATATCGAGGACGGGTGTGATAGCGGCGCGAACACTATTTGAGCGTGCCATGGCGATCCCGATGGGCACTCCGATTACAATTGACAGCAGGGTTGCGACCGTAATAATGCTAAGCGTGCGCATCGTGTCGTCCCACATGCCGAAATACCCGATAAGCAGAA
>CAXGSZ010000337.1:0-3844 GCA_964012455.1 uncultured Alphaproteobacteria bacterium | reverse complement strand
GCTTGATTCACGGTCTAGGCTTCGCCGGAGTGCTGCATGAGGTCGGGCTCGCGCGTGACGATTTCATCAACGGTCTGATCGCATTCAATGTTGGGGTTGAATTCGGGCAACTGGCGGTAATAGCCCTAGCATATCTTGTAACCGGCGTCTGGTTCCGCAAGAAGCCCTGGTACCGAACCCGGGTCGTGCAACCGACATCCGTCATCATCGGCCTCTTCGGTGCTTTCTGGATGTTCGAACGGGTCATCGCCTAGGCCACGATAACCGCAACCCAAATAGGTCAGTAGACGAGTTTGCCTTCGCCGCCGATGACCGTTGAGAGCGCTCGCTCCGTGCTCTTCGGCGTGCCGACCCAAGAGCCTGTCGAGGAAAGCTGCTCTGCAAAGTCGACATAGAATTGCTTGACGATTTCGGAACTAACATTGCCGAGGTTGGCGATGCCTTGCGAGAGCTCGGGAAGTTCTTTGTAATTCATGTTCTCAAACAATTGGACGGCGTGGTCCTCATCCAGCGACAACATGAACAGCGCCGCTTTTTTAATTCCGCTCGGGCTCCGGTAAACTGTCCGAAGACGCATCGCTCACCTTTTTTTATTTTCCCCTGACCCTTAGTTCGACGATGGCGGTACCATTATCGAGGTTATTCGTTCTATCTCATCAAATTATTGACGGTCGATAACGGCCGCCAAGGCTTCGACGAGTGGTTATCGACACTTGATAATTCAGTCGCCGGGAAGCATGACGTTGAGGGGAAATTATCGTGATCGCGTTAATCTGCGGATCGGAGGCCCCGGGATATCCGACTCCACGCGAAGCTTTATATCGGTTGCCCTTTTCTTTGAGATGAATGTCATTTCATAAAAAATTCTTTTACTTTTATAGGTTATAGTCACGAAGGTTGAAGTTGGCCTCGAATGCCCCGGCATTTGAGACGGCCATGACTTATTGACGCGTATCAGCTCACGGTTTGCCTAGGAAGCTGATATTTTGGTTACGTTGGCGATCGAGCATGCAAAATCAAAAAAAACATAACCCGATTTGATGTATTTGGCTAAGATTACGCGATCTTTGTCCCGAACTTCGCGACGGCAGCTTCCGATAGCGTGAGGCCGATGCCAGCATCTTCATTGAGCGTAAGCCAACCGTCCGCCATGAGAGGTGGATTCTCGAACAGTTCCGCCTGTAGTGGATCGCGTTCGGGATCGGTGAAGGACTCGACGATTCGGCCGGCTGGTGTCGAGGCGACCAAGGGCGCATGGATAAAGCAATCGTGGTGCGGGGCGACGTCCACATGGTTGAGCTCGCACAGCGACGCCAGTTTACGTCCTTCGGTAAATCCGCCAAACATTGTGCAGTCGAATTGCAGGATTTGGATGGCTTGCTCCTCTAGCATTGCGCGGCAACCGTAGCTTGTCAGTTCGCTCTCGCCACCCGACAGCGGAATGGGCGTTTGTTGTGAAAGCAGCTTCAACGCACGCCGGTCGTCATACCATTGCACCGGCTCCTCGAGCCAGACGGGGTTTAGCGGCTCGAGAAGCCGGGCTCCTTCAATCGCGGTTTTCAGGTCCCAGGCCCGGTTTACATCGATCATCAATTCGCGGTCGGCGCCGATAACGTCGCGAACGATTTCCATCCGTTCGATGTCCTCAGCGAGACTGAGGCCCCCGACCTTGCCCTTGAATCCCCGATGGCCTTGCTCCACGAGCATTTGTATTTCGTCGCGAAGTTCCTCGTTGTCTTTGCCGTCCCGGTAATAGGCGCAAGTAACATAACATGGCACTTGATTTCGAAACCCGCCGAAGAGGCGGTAGAGCGGGATGTTGGCTGTCTTCCCAACGATATCCCAGCAAGCAAGGTCGACGGCCGAGGAAATGCGGATCAGTGCCTCACGGCCCCAACCGTTCTCTGCCGCGCGGCGGTTTGCGGTCAGGCCAAAAAGCTTTTGGTAGAGTTGTTCGGGCGCCAATGGATCCATACCGAGGATCTCTTCACCGAGTCCATCTTTGACGATCTTCGCGATTGGTGAAATATCGGTATAGCTCGTTGCCAAACCGAAGCCTTCTACACCGTCGCTCGATTTCATTCGTACCAATAGTTCATTGGCGTTAGGTACACGAAAGAGGCTGACCCAATGAGGCCGCTCCTCGGCAGGAGCATTCAGGATATGGAATTCGATTTCGGTGATGGTTGTCGGCATCATTGGCTTCTGGCCTTCGTAAGAGCTGTGACGAATGGTCCGTTTCATTACCATTCGTGCGCAGATATTTCACGCGCTCTTGATGTATTGCAACGACACATTCGCAGCTCAGAACTGGGTGCGTGTTTCTCCGCGTTCGGCATCGTCGCAGAGTAACCAGCGCCTTGTTTTTGTGTCTTCACGGCAAAGAGCGAGATCGATATCGGACATCCGGCTGGACGGCACGCCGGCGATTTTTAAGTTGCCGTAATCGTCTTGGCCGTTCGCTAAAGAGACCAAGGTCTTGTCACCTATTTCCTACCGCATCGAGGGGCGGATATAGCGGACGCAACACCAATACGATGTTCGTCGGAGGTATTCGGCCCGGAAGGATGGAACAGATGCCCACAGTTCAACGAGACCTGAGCCGTTTGAAGCACGATATCGACACCATCGCCCGCGTCGACGTAGACCGAGAACTAAAAATTGTCGCGTCGGACTACATGATGACCAGGTGCCTGAGTGATGCGATTCGTCGGGCAGAGGGAGATGCCAAAACTGCGCTTTGACGTGCTCAATTTGACCAGCAGCTCGGGTCACGCGCGTTCCGTGGGTGAAGTCGATTTTCTTTGAGCGAGCTAGGCCTTTGAAGTGGCAAATTCGATGAATGAAGTGCTCTTTGACGATATCTTCGTCTGTCTCATGTGTGAGGAGACTGGGCCAGAAGAGCCATCCGGTGCCAAGGCATATCTGTCCGGCCGTCGCGTCATCGTACGGTTTTTAAAGAATTGAATGACTTTTGAAGACGCAGCGTTTTTCTGGCAGAAAGGCCTCAAACGTACACACCAGATCCTCGTTTGGTCCAATGCTTTCATCCATTGCCTGATCTGCGGCACGCCACTCATCACGACTATAAGGCACCGCATCTCGGAACGCATGGCAACGCAGTGGCCGTCAAGATCCTGCCTTATCCGCAGAAACATACGCGGGTTCGCGCACTTGACTACCGGCATACCAGCCGTCGCGAAGACTTTGTTCTGAGTCGATTTCTGGAAATTATTCGCGCCGTCGCGGCAGCGTAAGGCCACAGCGGTTTCGCGTTAGTAGATGAGCTCGTCCTCGCCGCCACCGTCGGAAATGATGATCTCGCCCTTGTCGGCGAGGTCTTTGGCAATGCTGACGATCTCGACCTGCGCTTCGTCGACATCGCGCATCCGCACCGGGCCCATCGCTGCCATATCCTCCTTGAGAATCTTGGCGGCACGTTGCGACATGTTCTCGAAGAACATTCCTGCGATGACTTCTGAAGCCCCTTTCAGGGCGGTCGACAGCTTGTCATTGTCCACGGCCCGCAGGATCGCCTGGATGCCAGCCGGGTCCACATTCGCCAGATCTTCGAACGTGAACATCAGCTGGCGGATTTTTTCCGCCGCTTCCCGGTTCCGCTCTTCCAGCATGGTCATGAACTGGTTCTCGGTCGACCGGTCAAGGCCGTTAAAGATTTCCGCTACCATCTCGTGGCTGTCGCGGCGCTGCGTCCGGGCCAGGTTCGACATAAACTCGCTGCGGAGCGTGCGCTCGATGTCGTCCACGATTTCTTTCTGCACCGCCTCCATGCGCAGCATCCGGTTGATCACTTCCATCGAAAAGGATTCTGGGAACGCCGACA
>CAXGSZ010000336.1:0-3852 GCA_964012455.1 uncultured Alphaproteobacteria bacterium | reverse complement strand
GGCGGAACGCTTCCCTCTTACGCACCTGCGTTCGTACCGCAGCGCTACAAAGACCACAAATATCGAGAGTTACTGAAGAATTGGGATTCAAGTGGACAGCTCTAGAACGGGCAACGCTCTCATGGACTCAATCCCGCGGCAGCCGATATAAAATAGGGCAAGCGAAAAGGGAGTATATGCGATGGCGGCATTCGATAAATCCTCCATCGAGGATTGGCGAAAACTGGCGGAGAAGGAGCTCAAGGGCCGTTCGCCGGAAGAGCTGGTGCGCGAAACTCCAGAAGGCATCTCGGTAAAGCCGCTCTATACCGCGGACGATCTCGAAGGCCTCAATCATCTGGGAACCATGCCAGGCGTCGCTCCCTACGTGCGCGGGCCACGCGCTACCATGTATACTGGCCGGCCGTGGACAGTACGGCAGTATTCGGGATTTTCGACGGCGGAGGAATCGAATGCTTTCTACCGCAAGAATCTCGAAGCGGGGCAAATGGGACTGTCCATTGCTTTCGACCTCGCGACCCATCGCGGCTACGATTCGGATCACGAACGGGTCGTTGGCGACGTCGGCAAGGCGGGTGTCGCCATTGATTCCATCGAAGACATGAAAATCCTGTTCGATGGCATCCCGCTCGAAAAGATGTCGGTCTCCATGACCATGAACGGTGCCGTGCTACCCGTGCTGGCGATGTATATCGTCGCGGGCGAAGAGCAGGGCGTTGACCATAAGGACCTGTCCGGGACCATTCAGAATGACATTCTGAAGGAGTTCATGGTCCGCAACACCTATATCTACCCGCCGGAGCCGTCGATGCGGATTGTGGCGGATATTATCGAATACACCTCTAAGGAGATGCCGCGCTTCAATTCGATCTCGATTTCCGGCTATCACATGCAGGAAGCCGGCGCCACCTGCGTCCAGGAACTTGCCTACACACTGGCTGACGGAATTGAGTATGTGCGCGCCGCGATCTCGAAGGGTCTCGATGTCGACACCTTCGCGCCCCGTCTCTCCTTCTTCTTCTGCCTCGGCATGGACTTTTTCATGGAGGTCGCGAAGCTGCGCGCGGCGCGCTATTTGTGGGCGAAACTGATGACGGAAAAATTTAAGCCCAAGGATCCGCGCTCGACCACACTCCGAACACACTGCCAGACGTCCGGCGCCTCCCTCACCGAGCACGACCCTTACAATAATATTGTGCGCACCGCGATTGAGGCCCTGGCAGGTGTGCTCGGCGGTACTCAATCACTGCACACAAACTCCTTCGACGAGGCCTTGGCACTGCCGAGCGAGTTCTCCATGAGGATTGCCCGCAATACTCAGCTTATCCTGAATCACGAAGCTGGAATTACCCGAACCGTCGATCCGCTGGCGGGCAGTTATTACATTGAGAGTCTGACTGCTAGTTTGATTGAAGAAGCGGAGAAATTAATTGACGAAGTGGAAGGTATGGGCGGCATGACCAAGGCCGTCGATGCGGGTTTGCCGAAGCTGCGGATTGAAGAAAGCGCCGCGCGCCGGCAGTCGCGCATCGACCGGACCGAAGAGGTCGTCGTGGGTGTCAATCGGTTCCAATCGGACGTGAAGGACGAGGTCGATATTCTCGATATCGACAATACCGCGGTTCGGGAAGCTCAGGTGGCACGCCTTGAGCAGGTCCGTGCCGCCCGCGACAAGGATGCCTGCCGGGCGGCGTTGGAGGCCCTGTCGGCCGGCGCCGATGACGTCAGCACCAATCTGCTGGAGCTCTCCGTAAACGCAGCACGAGCCCGCGCCACCGTCGGTGAAATTTCGGATGCGCTCGAAGGCAAGTTCACGCGCCATCGCGCTGTCATCCGATCGATCACCGGTGTCTACGGTTCTGCGTTCGATGGCGACGAGGGGTATTCCAAGATTGCGACAGAAATCGACCACTTTACCGAGGACGAAGGTCGACGCCCGCGGATGCTCGTCGTAAAGCTTGGCCAGGACGGGCACGATCGTGGCGCCAAGGTGATCGCCACCGCCTTCGCCGATATCGGCTTTGACGTCGATGTCGGACCGTTGTTTCAGACACCTGAGGAAGCAGCGCGACAGGCGGTCGAGAACGACGTGCATGTCGTCGGCGTTTCTTCCCAGGCGGCGGGACACAAAACCTTGGTTCCGGCCCTGGTCGCCGCCTTAAGTGAACAAGCTGCAGGCGATGTGATCGTTGTCTGCGGCGGCGTCATTCCACCCAAGGATTACGACATGTTGAAGCAGTCCGGCGTTTCCGCGATCTTCGGTCCCGGCACCAATATCCCTGCGGCGGCCAGTGAAATCATTGGTCTCGTGCGTCAGCGTGGTTTGCAGGCTGCGGAGTAAAGTTTTATTTGCGAATATTTGAAAACCATTACAAAAATTTGGTTTTGCGATTTAAATTCCATTTATTGACTATTTCCTACCACTAGTAGAATATTGTTTTATTATTTGAAAACATTAAATTTGAGAGACTTGGCCATGACCGCCAATGTGACGGAGCTGCCGCGCGCTGGACGCCACACCGAAGGCCCAGATATTGCGGAAATCAAAGCATCCCGGGCACGCGAAAAGCGTCATTCTCAACGGGTCACTAACACCGGAATTGCGGTTTCCATATTATGGGTTCTCATCTGTCTGACATATATTCACACCACGCTCGGCTGGTCTTTCAGCAGCCAAATGCTGGCGCACGAGTTGGGAGCGCTGGTTGCGGGGATGGCTACACCGCTTGCCTTCTTGTGGCTCGCGATGGCGTATTTCCGTCGCGGCTACGATGTCCGCGACCACACGGAGGTCCTGCGTCGTCAGCTTGAGATGCTCACCTATCCGGCGGAAGAAGCAGAAGCCCGGATCAGCCAGGTCTCCGAAGCGCTCCGGAAGCAGGCCGAAGAATTGTCCCGAGCCAGCGACAAGGCGACCATCGATATTGGACAGCTATCGAGCGCATTGCGCGAACAGACGGAGGCACTTTCGGAAGTCTCCGAAAAAGCATCGGAAGAGGCGGTCTCCCTCAAGGAAGCGATCAGCGGACAAACCAAGTCGTTGACGGACCTCGCGGACCGCTTCGCGGATCAGTCCCGTAATATGGAGAACTCTGTCGAAAGGCAGGCGGAAGAACTCAATAAAGCAACGACACACGCCGTCGAACAGTCCGATGAAATTCGCGCCTCGCTGCGTCTTCAGGCGTCCGAACTGATCGACGCCTCCGACCGCGCCGCAGATCGCGCTAAGGATATTGGCACCCTGTTCCGGGACTATACGGACGATCTCGGCGAGGCGTACGATGCCGCACTGGAACGCACGAAGCTGGTCCGCGAACGACTCGATAAGGGCACGAGCGATCTCAAGACCGCCGCCGACCGCGCGAGCGAAAAGGCGACAGAGATCGGCGCCGGATTGCAGGAATTGCTCACCAGCATCAGTGGCCGCCTGAAACAGGCATTCGATGGGCATGGTCACACGCTGCACGTCGTGACGGAACGCTCCGGCGAAAGGATCGACGAAATGGTCGAGACGCTCGGCCGCCAGACCAACAACCTGTCGATATCACTGCGCGAAATGTTCGATCGACAATCCACCGACTTCGGCCGCCTCCTCGATTCCACCCAAGCAAAGGTGGACGAAATCGGCGAGACTATGGAACGCCAGTCGACGGAAGTTACCGTGAGGTTCGAGCGGCATCTCAACAAGCAGGCCTCCGCGCTCTCAACCTCGGTCGAGATCACTGCGGAACGAATTGAGGAAATTACCGCCGCAATGCGCTTGCAGGCGCAGGAGCTGAATCACACGACGCAGATGAGCGAAGGCCATAGCCAACGCATCCGTAGTGCCCTCGAAGCACAGTCGAACTTGCT
>CAXGSZ010000335.1:0-3864 GCA_964012455.1 uncultured Alphaproteobacteria bacterium | reverse complement strand
GAATCGAGGATACGCAATGGATTGCGGTTTAGCCGGTCGCGACTCTCCTGCGACAGATCGTCCACTCGTTTGGTGAAGTAAGCGACAAGTGCATGCCGGTACACCGACCGACTTTCCGAATCACCGAGTGTATTGAGCTGCAGGGCTGTCTTTCCCTGAAGCCCCAGTTCAAAAAGAATGCGGGCACCAGCCGCAATGATCTCAATGTCAGCTTGCGGTCCGGCGACACCGACCGTCTCGATGCCAATTTGATGAAACTGCCGCAAGCGTCCTTTCTGTGGCCGTTCATGACGAAACATCGGTCCAGCGTAGAAAAACTTGAGCGGCGTCGACTGGGCAAGCCCTTCGGAAATGAAACAACGCGCAACACCCGCGGTGTTCTCCGGCCGAAGGGTGATTTCCTCACCGCCCTTGGTCGTAAACGTATACATCTCCTTGGTAACGATGTCCGATGTATCACCGAGCGTCCGCCGGAAAACATCCGATGATTCGAAGATCGGCGTCGCCATTTCCTCAAATCCATAGCGTTCTGCAACGTCGCGTGCGCGCCCGATAACGCCATGATGCGCGCGCATTGCCTTCGGAAGAAGGTCATGTGTTCCACGCACCGGCTTTAAAGACGCCATATCAATCAATCTTCACTTCAATTTGAACGGTCGCACAGTGCGACGGGCGAAGGAATTGTTCAAGTCGAGCATTCCGACGCACCACATCTTCGTCGCTAACGGGTACTGGCAGTACCATTCTTCAAGGCTTGTGGTTCAAGGCGGACGTTTCGGCGCACGGCACCAAGCGGTCCAATTTTCGGTACTTTCTCGCCGTCTACTTCTAATTCAAGACCACCGGCATTGCCTGTCACCAGCGCAAGACCCGAAATATCTGGCACATGATACTGATCGCCTTCGCGAAGGACTCGAGTGAGCAACACTTCGCCTTCCCCATCTCGCACTTCGACCCAACTATCGACAATGGCCCGGATTGTGATTCGAGAGCCGTCATTTGCCTCGCCATAAACGCGTGGCCCATCCTCTTCGCTCGGCTGAAATGCGGTTTGCGCAGCAACAACTCTCGGCGCGGCCGACTGGATTTCGCTTGCTGCCGGCAATTCTTTCGGGGGTTTCTGAGCGATATCGCTTGCCGGTTTCGCAGCTTCTGCCGGTTCGCTTTCAGCGGTGGCCGCTACAGCACTTGCCGCCGTGTTCTCGGCGGGCATCGCACCGCTAGCGGCCTTCGTCTCCGCTGCGGCCGTCGAAGAAGCTTCACTGATTGCCGGCGTATTGAACGATCCAGGTTCCGTTTCGGACTTCGCCACAAACTTCTCTGCCGTCGCAGAAGCAATCTCTGCGGCCGCTTCAGGCGCTAATTCTGATGATTCGGCGTCCATCACTTCGGGTTTTGGCGGCGAAGAATCACTTTCCGAAGACGCGGTCGGCGGCGGCGCAGAATTTCCCTGCTCTGCCTGATTCAACACCGCCATGGTCGTCTTTTCAGCGGGTGCGGCAGCCGGCACAGCCTCTGCCGTCTCTTCGTCTTTTCCTTTACCGTCGTCTACCAATGCGGCAAATCGATCGGAAACCGCGGGTACCATTTCGGCAATGCCGCCATCAGGGGAAGACACGAACACCCAACCGACGTAGGCGACCAAGAGCAGAACTGCTGCGATCAGCAATACGGCGAGACTGGGAATTTGTCCTTCCGGCATGGGCGACGGTAAGACCAACTGCGCACGCCGTTTGGGAACCTTACCCTCTTCCTTGAAGCGTTCAGCGACTTTGTTCCCATCCAACCCCAAATGTTCGGCGTAGGTGCGCACGAAACCAACGGCATAAGTTGGACCCGGTAGCTGATCGATTTCGCCGTCTTCGATCGCTTGCAGGTAAGAGCAATGAATACACAGCATTTCGGCGACCTGCGGAAGATCTTGGCCCTGCGATTCCCGTTCGGTCTTGAGATATCGGCCAACGGTCATCGCCATTTCTCTGGAACCGTTCGCGTCATCGCTCGACGCTTTTCTTTTTTTTCGGCTCTCCAACACCGTGATAACGCTCCAATCGCGTTGCTGCGACACAAATATCCATTCAATCGACGCGAAAGGCACCGAGTATGATTGCGCCGCCCCCCAGTTTTCAATAACAGTTCGTGTCTTGGGTGTTCAACCGAATTTAACCTTTTTAGATCACAACTCCGTGGTCGCGCGCGAAGGCCGCGAGCTTGTGTCGCAAGGTTCGATCAGGTCCGCCAAGGACTGTTGTTAAATAGGCTGCAAGCGCCTTTGTATCCAAGCTACGGGTCATCATCCGCACGCCTCCGACCGATGAAGCGCTCATTGACAGACACCGGAATCCGACCCCGATCAGAACCATTGCCTCTAAGGGAGCACCAGCCATTTCTCCACAAATGCTGACCGGGACGCCGGACTGATCGCACTGCCGGGTGACGTCCTGCAGAAAATTTAACAACGCGGGCGACAAGGTATCGTACCTTTCGCCAACCAACGGGTTACCGCGATCGCTGGCGAAAAGGAATTGAAGCAGATCGTTTGAACCGATCGACAGGAAATCGACGCGTTGGAGCAGCGCTTGCAGTTGGAAATAAAGTGACGGCACTTCGAGCATCGCACCGACCTTGAGTGCCGTAGGCAGAGTGGTACCCCGCTCCTTAGCCGCTTGCCATTCGCGGTCGACCAGCTCACGCGCGGCGTCAAACTCGGCCACCTCGCTTACCATAGGAAACATTATGTGCAGCTCCCGACCTGACGCGGCTTCAATGAGCGCACGCAATTGACGGCAGAGCATCAGCGGTCGGTCCAGGGCAATCCGCATTGCCCTCCAGCCCATCGCTGGATTCTCATCTTCACTGCCGCTGAAATATGGCAGCAACTTATCACCGCCTATATCGAATGTTCGAAAAATGACCGGACGGTCTTCAGCCGCGTCGAAAATTCGTGTGTAGAGATCACGCTGCTCGGCAACATTAGGGAAGGAGCTATGCAACATGAATGCAACTTCAGTCCGCAGCAATCCAACACCGTCCGCTCCGGAAGTTCGCAGATGCTCAAGGTCGATCAACAATCCGGCGTTGGTCATGAGGGAAATTTCGGTGCCGTCGCATGTAACGGCCGGCAATTCACGGATCGCCTCCAATTCGGCCTGGCGCCGTTCATGCGACTCAATACTTTCGCGGATACGGTCCTGAAACTCGGCGCCTGGCCCGATAACTACAACGCCAGAATCTCCATCGACCAGGACGGGTGCGCCCTCCTCTACCTGGCTGAGCACGTATCCAACACTTCCGACCACCGGCAGGCCCATCGCTCGCGCAACGATTGCGACGTGAGAATTATAGGAGGCTTCCTCAAGGACGAGGCCCCGCAGGCGGTCTCGGTCATAGTCCAGCAGTTCCGCCGGGCCCATGGACCGCGCAATTAGAACAAAGCCATCCTCGCCGGTAATCGCATCCGATACCTTTTGCTCTCCCGTAAGATGTTGCAGCAATCGGTAGCCAAGATCGTCGAGATCCATCAACCGTTCACGGATGTAGGGGTCGCTGGCGTCTTGCATTCTCGCCCGGGTATCGTTCAAAACTTTGGAAACTGCCGCCTCGCCCGTGAGTCCGCTGCGCACCCCTTCGCGTGCCCGTTCCGTCCAACCACGGTCCTCCGCGAACATTCGATAGGTTCGTAAAATATCGATATGCTCTCCGCCACCCTCTCCATCATAAAGTTCGAGCATCCCATCGATCTCTTGGTGCATCGCATCGATCGCCTGATTGAGGCGCAACAACTCCCGCTCGGGGTCCTCGGACACCGTTTGCGTGGTCGCTGTGCCGCGGCGATGCAACACGGCAGGGCCAAATCCAAGACCG
>CAXGSZ010000334.1:0-3869 GCA_964012455.1 uncultured Alphaproteobacteria bacterium | reverse complement strand
TCATGTCCGGGTTCCGCGAGGCGATAGCAACGGCAGTGATTTCTCCGTCAGGCAGCCTAGCTTCAAAGATACGCCACGAAGCGCCCCCGTCTTCGGAAATGCTGACACCGCCCTCGGCCAGCCCCGCAACCACAAGTCCGGGCCGGTCGCGATGGGTCGCCAGCGACAGCACTTTTCCGGGTGTCTCTGCCGCGGTCCAAGTCCGGCCGTCATCTTCACTGACGAACAGCCCTCGTCTCGCCAGCAGGATGGTATCGCCATCAAAGGCAAGAGCCGCTGGATCACCATCGCTCGCCGCGAGTGCGAACCCCGGCAACATCGAAGCGACGCCGATACTGAGTGCCGCGGTGAGTACCTTGCGCCGGTTTGGCCGAAATTCAATCTCAATCGACTTCAATCTGCATGCTCCCCTGCTCATGCGACGCGGATCACGCCCATCATCCCGGCCGCCTGGTGCTCGAGGATGTGGCAATGGAACATCCAGTCTCCGGGATTGTCGGCGACCAGGGCGATTTCGACCTGCTCGCGCGGCGCGATCAGCACGGTGTCCTGCCATTCACGGAATTCGGTCCGAACGCCATCGCGGCTGATGACGCGGAAGGAGTGGCCGTGCAGGTGGATCGGATGGTCGAACGCCGTGGCGTTCGTCATGTGGAGGACATGGCTCGCGTCGCGCTCCAATGTCAGGAAGGGATCGAGCATGTGCCCTTCGGCCGCAACGCCATTGACGAACCACATGCCGCCGCCCACAACGCCACCCATCATTCCGCCCATCATGCTGCCTGACTGGCTCAGGCCCATCTGGCGCTCGACCATTGCTCCCATCATGCCCCCGGTGAACAGGATTTCGTGACGACGGGCCGCGTTCAGATCAGGTTCGACAAGCGGATTGGCTGGAAGGGCAATTTCCCATTCCGGCGGCGCGGCACGCAAGGGCGTGTCGTCAAAGACGACATCCAGCAGGTTGAATTCATTATCGCGATAGGCGCGGTCGACGATTGGAAGCGTGGTTCCCGGGTCGGCAGGGCAATCGAGCATTATGTCGGCACGCATCGCCGGGCCCAGAACCACGACACCGTCAGGCGCGGCGTGCGGGGTGATCGGCTGGCCGTCGAGCGCAATGATGCGCGCGGAAAGGTCGCCGAAGTCGAGCGCGAAGATGCGGGCGTTGGCGGCATTGATCAGCCGCAACCGGATACGTTCGCCTTGCCGCACCACGAAGACATCGGGAACACGCCCATTTATCGTGACAGTATTGCCCAGACGGCCCGCATGGCTCATGTCCATAGCTGCGCCGAAGTCATCCGCAATCGCCGCGTCCTGCGTCAGCCGCCAGTCGTCAAGCAGCCAGGTGACATCGCGGTCGACCCGCGGCGGGTTGGATTCGTCAATGATGAGCGGTCCGGCCAGCCCACGTCCGACCTGCTCGAAACTGCGCTGGTGGGGGTGATACCAGAAGGTTCCGGCATCGATCGCGTCGAACTCGTAGGTGAAGGTTTCTCCAGGTGCGATCGGCTTCTGCGTCAGGTGTGGAACCCCATCCATCGCGTTCGGCAGACGAAGTCCGTGCCAATGGACGGTGGTTTCCTCGTCCAGACCGTTTGTGACGGCGATGCGCAGCCGATCGCCTTGCCGAGCCCGTAGCTCCGGGCCGGGAACCTGGCCGTTGAAGCCCCAAACGGGGGTTGCGGGATAAGGTTCTGGGACCAACCTTGCCTGTCCCGGCGCGGGGCGCAGCGAAAAGCTGCGGATTTGCGGCTCGGCGCGCAGAGGCTTTCCGAAAGCCGTGGCGCCGATACCCGCCAAGGACGTTGCAAGAAATGATCGGCGACTGAAAAGGGAATTGATTTGGTAGGACATGGATGAACACTCTCTGATTTCACTGTACGCCGCCAAAGCAATTGCGCGGCGATGTTCATGGCCCCGCGCAAACGCCCATTTGAGTGCGTCCGGCACGGAGAAACACACGAAGCGCAATCAGGCGCCGCGTGTCAGATCAGAGGTAGAATCGAGGAGGTTGCTGGGCCGGGGGGCCGGATATTCCGTGCGGAACGTCCACGAGCTGGATTTCATGGGCTGCGGTGGCAGCGATCGGGCTGGTACCAGCCGGGATCGAAAGAAGAGCGGCCATTCCCGCGGCATTGCACACAAAATCACAGACGGAACCCATCTTACCGTCTTCCAAGCTGCCGCAGGCGTCGCAATCGTCCATCGCCATCATGCCGCCATCCGTGGAGACCATTGACGAGCCCATGGCAATTGAGCCAGCAGACTGCGCGACCGCGCCGATGGCAAAAGCCACCAGCGAGAGGATACAGATAAGGCGTGCCCAACGTCTCATGATCTTGATCTACTACCCGCGCGATCCGAATGCCAGCGGCACAATATCACGTTTCTTGGACCATCCAAAAATTGGCTCGTTCAAATCCTCGGCCAACCGACTTGTTGCAGCGGCAACCACCCGCCTATGACCGCTTGGAAAAGGCCGCGAACAGGGCAAGCGTCCGTTCGCTGACATGGTGCTCGATCCCTTCGGCATCGCGTTCAGCCGTCTCGGGGTCGAGCCCGAGGCTCAGGAGAAACCGCAAGACGATCTCGTGGCGATGTCTGCATTCCTTGGCAAGCGCCCGGCCTTCCTCGGTCAGAAATACCGAGCGGTATTTCGCGCGAGTGATCAGGCCGTCCCGCGCCAGACGGCCAAGCGTCTTGGCGACTGTTGGCGCGGTCACGCCCATGCGTGCCGCAATATCGACCGGCCGGGCCTCGCCGTTCTCGTGGATCAGCTCAGCGATCAATTCGACATAGTCTTCCGCCACTTCGCTGCGCCGCGCTTCGCGCACACCGATGAAGGCCTCGGCGCGGGTTTCAACCGCGCGCGCCTCTGCCTGCGTTGATTCATGGTTCTCATCGTTCGTCATGCCGCCACCCTCGCACGATCGGGATTGACTCGTAAAGCCTAAGCGATGATTATTAGCCGAAGCTAACTTTTTGCGCCGGGACTTTGGCCTGCGTGTCATTTGAAGGGACCACGTCCATGCCTGCCGATACCAGCAAGCGAGGGCGCGATGTGTCGTCCGCCGTGGAGACATCTCGGCCCACAGCGCCACCTGCGATGGTCACGGAGCCAGTATCGGCGTCGCGACGCGCGTTGTTGGTCGGCGGTCTAGTGGCTGCCGGCGGAGCGGCCGTGGCCGCGAGCCGCGCGCAATCCCAGGCAACGCCCGACCCGATGGCGGGGCATGCGATGCCCGGCGGGGCGGTCGATCCGTATTCGGCCCATGACAGTGGCATGGCGCATGGCAACATGACGATGGTCGGCCAGGTCGACCACGCCCGGAACGGGTTCGACCCGACGGCCATGCTGACCGACTGGGAGACAGGCCAGACCGAAGTTCTGCCGGATGGGCGCACGTTACGAACGTTTGAGGTGGACGTCATCGACGTGGAGATCGAGATCGCTCCCGGCGTTTTCTTTCCCGCCTGGACGTTCAACGGCCGCGTTCCCGGCCCCGCCCTGCGCGCCAAAGAAGGCGAACGGCTACGGATCGTCTTTCGCAACCTCGGTTCACACCCGCATTCCATGCATTTTCACGGCATTCACTCGGCGCGGATGGACGGCGTTCAAGGCGCCGGGCTGATCGATCCGGGCGAGGAGTTCGTTTACGAATTCGATGCCAAGCCCTTCGGCTGCCACCTCTACCATTGCCATGCCCTGCCACTGAAACGGCACATGCACAAGGGCATGTACGGCCTTTTCGTGGTCGATCCGGATCCGGCGCGCCACCCCGAATTTGCGGCCGTTGCGGCGTCGCGTGTGCTGGGCAGCCCGGAAAACGCCGAATGGCAGGAACTGGCGATGGTGATGAACG
>CAXGSZ010000333.1:0-3883 GCA_964012455.1 uncultured Alphaproteobacteria bacterium | reverse complement strand
GAGCCAACTCGGCTGACCGATAAACCGACGTGAATCGCTGGGCGGATTCCCTTATAGAACAGGTCAGTTTCCAGGAAAATCTGACCGTCCGTAATCGAAATCACATTGGTCGGAATATAGGCGGAGACGTCGTTCGCCTGGGTTTCAATCACCGGCAGCGCCGTCAAGGAACCGTTGCCGTGATCGTCGCCCATCTTGGCAGCGCGCTCCAACAGGCGCGAATGCAGATAGAATACGTCACCCGGATAGGCCTCACGTCCGGGCGGGCGACGCAACAACAATGACATCTGGCGATACGCCGTCGCCTGCTTGGAAAGATCATCGTAAATGATCAGCCCATGCATGCCGTTATCACGGAAGTACTCGCCCATCGCACACCCGGCATAAGGTGCCAGGAACTGCATCGGGGCCGGCTCGGACGCGGTTGCGGCAACGACGATGGAGTACTCCATCGCGCCATTTTCCTCGAGCGTCTTCACCACCTGCGCAACGGTCGAGCGCTTCTGCCCGATAACCACATAGACGCAATAGAGCTTCTTGGATTCGTCGTCCGTATCGTTAACTGATTTCTGGTTGATGATCGCGTCGATCGCAACTGCGGTCTTGCCGGTCTGGCGATCGCCAATGATCAGCTCACGCTGGCCGCGGCCGACCGGAACCAGGGAGTCCAGCGCCTTCAAACCGGTCTGCATGGGTTCGTGGACGGACTTGCGCGGGATAATACCGGGCGCCTTGACTTCGACAAGGCTGCGCTCGGTACCTTCAATCGGACCCTTGCCGTCAATCGGGTTGCCGAGAGCGTCAACCACGCGGCCCAGCAGGCCCTTTCCGACCGGCACGTCAACGATGGCGCCGGTCCGCTTGACGGTGTCACCTTCCTTGATGTCACGGTCGTCGCCGAAAATGACGACACCGACATTATCGTCTTCCAGGTTCAGCGCCATTCCCCGGATGCCGCCCGGGAATTCGACCATCTCACCGGCCTGAACGTTGTCCAGACCGTAGACACGTGCGACACCGTCACCGACGGAGATCACCTGTCCGACCTCGGCGACATCAGCCTCGGTGCCAAAATTGGCTATTTGTTCCTTCAGGATGGCGGAGATTTCCGCGGCGCGGATTTCCATCAGCCGGCTCCCTTCATTACGAGTTTCATTTTGTCGAGTTGGGTCTTGAGCGAGGAGTCGATCATCCGACTCCCGACTTTGACCACCATTCCCCCGATTAAGGCGGGGTCAATTTTCAGCGATAGCGCGACATTACGCCCTTCGACCCGCTGCAGCGCGTCTTCGACAGCGCGGGTCTGCTCCTCGCTCAGGGCAAGCGCGGACGTAACTTCGGCCGTCACCTCGCCTCGGCGCTTCGCCAGTTCTGCGAGGTAGGCCTTGATAATGTCGCGGAGAGCATAAAGACGCCGATTGGCCGCGGATACGTTGACAAACCGCTGTGTGAGGTCGTCGGCACCCGCCTGCTTCAAAATTTCGCCAATTGCTTGGCCCTGAGCGTCGCGACCGATGACGGGACTCGCCATCATCCGTCGCAGGTCTTCGTTCTCTTCGATCGCAGCGTCAAACGCCTTCAGATCGTCGGCGACGACGTCCAGCTTACGCTGCTCGTCCGCCAGCTCGAACAAAGCCAAAGCGTAGCGGGCTGCCATTCCCGATTCGCCAGCCTTGGATGCCACCTGGGAATCTCCCCGAATAGTGTCCGGATATTCGTCGCCGAAGCCCGGATTTTCTTGAATTTTCACCCTTTGCGACGGGCTGTTGCCGACAGGCGAGCGGTGTTTAGCACATGGTAAAATGACGCGCAACCCGCGTCGAAACAGGAGAATTGTCAAAGTTTCCATACACTTCTCGTCATACTGTGGATTCAGAAGGGTCTTCTATCGAAGAGTCGGCGAATCAGGGGGGCAAAACATGAGTGAATCCGCGGTGATAGTGACTGGCGCGGGGAGCGGAATCGGCCTTGCTTGTGCCTGAGGCCTGTTGCGCGGCGGATCGACGATCGCGGCAACGGATATTGGTGAGATACCGGACAAATTGGCGGCCGACGGGAACTGTCTGCCGTTGTCTTTCTATATCTCCTCTGGAGACGCGTGCTTTGACGCCGTCAAAGCCACGGTCGAGCGGTTTGGCGGAATCAGGGCGGTTATCCATTTTGCCGGTATTCACCACACGAAGACTTGGGAGGAGGTCACACCCAAGGGTTTCGCCCGCGTCATCGCGGTCAACGTAACCGGATCCTTCCTGATTGCACGCGCCGCCGCGCGTTAAATGCGGGAGACGGGCAGCGCCATTGTGCTGACCGCATCCGGCGGCGTGGAGCTTGGTGGCGACGGCCGCGGGGGACCGACATATATCAACTCGAAGGCGGCGATACGGGGTATCACAGGATCTCTCGCACGATCCCTCGTTGAATATAACATTCGCGTCAATTCAGTCAGTCCAGGGGCAACGGAAACGCCGATGATCGGCACCTGTTACAATGCCGCGCGGGATTCGGCGATCGGGCGAACGCCGCTTGGCCGGGTCGCCTTGCCCGAAAATATCACCGACGTCGCGCGATTCATGACCGGTCAGATCGTCCCCGTAAACGGCGGGAGCGCCTTCGGGTAACCGTCGCCCTAAAGGAAACTGTAGGGATCAATATCTACCTGCACCCGAACCGCGTTCGGCGACCTGACGGACGCGAGCCAAGTTTGCAGGCGATCCTGTATGCGGACTGACCGTGTCGTCCGTACCAACAATCTGCGGCGATGGCGGCCCCGAAGCAGCGCCAAGGGTGCCGGAGCGGGGCCCAACACTTTAAAGTCTTGCGCCTGAGGGGCATTGTGGGAGAGGAGCCGTGCAACCGCATCCACATCTGATTCATCAGGCCCAGAGACGATGATGGCCGCCAAGCGGCCGAAGGGTGGCCAATTACCGAGCTTGCGCTGTTCCGCTTCCGCGCTCATGAAGGCGTCGCGCGCACCGGACACCAACGCCGCCATGACGGGATGTTCCGGATGGTGGGTCTGCAATAGAACACGCCCCGGACGGACCTCACGTCCCGCACGGCCGGCTACTTGGTGCAGTAATTGGTATGTGCGCTCGGCAGCTCGGAGATCTCCACCGCAAAGCCCCAGATCCGCATCGACGACACCAACAAGCGTCAGGTTTGGGAAGTGATGCCCTTTGGCGACAAGCTGGGTTCCAATCAAAATATCGATCTCGTGTGTCTGGACGCGGCGGACAATGTCCGCGGCCGCACTCGGACTCCAGATTGTGTCACTGGTCATCAGCTCGACGCGGGCTTCCGGCCACAACGCGCCAACCTCCTCCGCCAACCGTTCGACCCCCGGCCCGCAGGCCGTCATCCGGTCTTCCGCGCCGCACTCGGGACAGGATGTTGGCATCTGTGTGAAGTAGCCGCAGTGATGGCAGTTAAGCCGCCTCTGAAACCGATGCTCGACCAGCCATGACGTACAGTTCGGACATTCGAGACGGTGTCCGCAGGCGCGGCACAGGGTCAGCGGTGCATAGCCCCGCCGGTTTAGAAACAGGAGCGACTGCTCGTGCGCCCTGAGGGTATCCGTCAGCACCTCCCGCAACGGCGGCGCAAGCCAGGATTTTCGCTCCGGCGAATCCCGGCGCAGGTCGACAACAGAAATCGCCGGCAGGTTGGCGCCGCCATGGCGCGTGGGCAAATGCAGGCGTGTATAACGACCTTGTTTGAAATTACTCACAGTCTCAAGCGACGGCGTCGCGGAGACCAGTGCCACCGGAACCTCCTCAAGGCGCGCCCGAACGACCGCCATATCTCGGGCATGATAGATGACGCCATCCTCCTGCTTGTAGGAAAGGTCGTGCTCTTCATCCACAACAATCACGCCCGGTCGGGC
>CAXGSZ010000332.1:0-3891 GCA_964012455.1 uncultured Alphaproteobacteria bacterium | reverse complement strand
ATGCGGTTGACAATCTTCGTGAACACCAGAACCCCGGTGCTACCTTCGCGCATCGAAAGGTCCAACAGCTCTGTTTCTCGGCGGAGCTTGTCACCGACCTTGATTGTGGCAAGGAATTCGAAGCGGCCGCCGGCAAACATGCGCCGCGGTAGCGGCATTTTAGGCAGCACGCCCGTGTCGGTCGGCAGGCCGTCTACCCCAAGCGTTGCGCGGCGTGACAGCGGCAGAAAATAGCAACCGTGCCAGCCTGGATGGATCGGGTCTCCCTGATCTGGCGGCGTGTCGTCGCGGTCGAATGTGACGATCATCTCGCGCAACGGTGCCGCGGTGGCGACGTCTTCTTCTTCCACCATAGTGCCGATGTGGCTCTTTAAGTCATCGATGTTGATTTCGATCATTGGCTCTACTCCGCCGCTTTGACCTTCGACGCTACTTCTACTCCATTCTCAAAATTTCCCGGCACCCGACTGAGGGCGGGTGTCTGGCTAAGGCTGAAGGTTCCACATTTCATGGCACGTTCCTGCTCAAGATTTCATTGGGAAGAATGGTAGAACCTTTGGTGCGCCTGTGAAGGCGGCGCGCTTCCGTGCTCGGGTCAACGGCAGCCGTTGTCTTTGGGCCACATCGCGGAATTGTGGCCTTCGGGTATATCGGCGCACGGATCGCCTCTATCGTAGCAGCGGAGCATGGCATATCATGTCAACTTCTCATCCGTGAGTATGGTTGGGGTCTTCAGATGCGTGGCAAGGTGAGCGAGCCTCAACGGCATGCGCATTTCTGCAATGCCGCTTAGCGATGCATGAAGGGTGTCAAATGTGACGGTGCCTTCGCGGAATTATTTGTCGAGCGCTTTATTCCAATGCGATCAGTTGGTTGCCTTGCTCGATCGCTTCCGTCTGCATATTGTCTTAGAGCTGAGTGATCGCGCTAACTTGCTCGGTTTAAAAGGGCATTTTCTCCTTCAATTCGAGCAAATGGATCGGGGGCGGTACACTATTGAGTTCTGCGGCCGTGGCCAATCCCCAACCAACGCCCCGCTGCAACTCCGCAACATCGTCGGCGGAGAGACTTTTAATCGCCCGTTGCTCTTGGCTGGCGTATTTCGATAGATGTTTATGATCAGCTTCGGCGGACGCGGTTTGTCTGCCAGCGATTAAGATCAGCATGGGAAGGATTTTGCGCATCCCGAAACTTCGATAGGTGAATTTCGATTTTCCGGGTGCGAACCGTGCTGTCGCTTGGCGTTACTTGAAGTGGATCGGGCCGACCATGCCCGATTCATAGTGACCGGGAATATTGCAGGCGAATTCGATACCCTCGTCCTTTGCGAACTTCCAGATGATTTCGGTGGACTTGCCGGGCTCTACCAACACGCTGTTGGGGTCGTCATGCTTCATCGTATGCCCCCCGTCGCCGTGGCTCATCTTCATTCGTTCATGGTTGATGCGGTCCATCTCGATCATGCCATGCTCCAGCATCACGGCCATCTGCTTCTGATGTTCCGCATGCATGGCGACCGTCGCGATGCCGAACTCGTGCAGGAATTCGCCCTTGTTGATGATCTTAAAGCGGATCGTCTCCCCATCCTTCACGGAAAGTTCCTTCGGCTCATAGAGATTGTCTTTCATGACAACTACGATTTCGCGGGTGACCTCTAAGGCAATTCCGGGTTCGCCAAATGAAAATTCGTGATGACCGTGTCCGTGCCCGTCACTGTGGCCATTGTGATGATGCCCTTCGCCTGCAGCGTTGGCGTATTCAGAATACAGGGTCAGCGCAAGTGCTGCCGAGACAACCATCAGTAATGTGATAAATTTTGGCACGCCGAGCGGGGACCTGTTCTGTAGCTTTTCCATCTTCCTAAATGATAAACCTTCTAGCGACCGTAGGGTCAACCATAGAAATTGGTCGTCAGTTGCACGACAATCGAGACATTTAGGAATGAGAGAGACACGACCGCGGGCTGGCAGGCGAATTGTATATTGGTGACACGCAGCAATTCGCCGATCACCCGCTGGGCAACCGTCTTGGGAGGTCTGTCTTCCTTTGTGCAGGAGCATCTAGACTTCGATTTCCTTATAGTGCCGGGTATGGGCGTAAGCGGCCAGGATCACGGCCAGGTTGGTCGAACATTAGACCAAACACAACGCAGAACACCGCGAAACCGACGAACCCGCAAGCCCGTTTGGCGAAAATAAAGGAGGTGTTTTCGATCGCGCCTATGTCAGTCCTGATGTTACGGGCAAATTGTGGTGGAAGTACGACAATACGTGAAAGCAAATTTTTGCGAGCGGTTATTCGGTCGTGAGGGACGCTTGATTTTCCGCATCTCGCAGCAGCGGAATTAGGCCTTCTTCACAAGCCTTGATCTGTAGCGCTAAATATTTTGAGTAAATGCGGCACTGCGCAAGGCTGCCAGCGATAAACCATAGACCGGGCTGACCCGTTCGCTTCCACATGTTCGCGAGTTCGCCGTCATCGGAAAATCCCCAGACCCGTCCGGCCCGCTCTGCAATCGCGTCGCCGAACAGCAATCGCAGAAGATCTTGCTGCCCTTTGTATCCGGTCGCGAGGACGATCAGGTCCACCGCCACGGTGCGTCCATCCTTAAGTTGTGCGCCGTCTGGCGTGAATTTGTCGATTTCATCCCACTGCAGCAGGCCGATTTCGCCCTCGATGATCAGTTCCGAACAGCCTACGTTGAGATAGTAGCCTCCCCCGCGCTCCAGATACTTCATCTGGAATCCGGTGTCTTCGACGCCGTCATCCATTTTGAAACCGGCGGCGGCGAGTTTTTCCAATAGCTCGTGGTCGTGTTTTCGGCTTTCCTTAACGATCAGCTGATAGGTGCGCTTCAGCAAGGGAAAAGGAACGGATGTGACAATGAGATCGCAGTCCTGTGTCGGTGGACCCTCCTTATAGAGGCCGTAAACCAGCTGTCCGCTTGGTTCGACGCTGACAATCGTTGTTGGCCGTCGCTGGATCAGGGTCGCATGGGCGCCGTGGCTGTCCAGGTCTTGCGCGACGTCGTGCCCGCTATTGCCGGTGCCGACAATCAATGCGCGTTTCCCCTCCCATGGTATGCCATCGGTATAGTCGGCCGAATGCAAGACCGTGCCCACGAACTGATCGAGGCCTGGCAGGTTGGGCATGTTTTTTATGCCGCTGACACCGACCGCCATGACGACGTGGCGCGGACGCATAATGCGTTCGCTGCCGTCGCCCCTTCGCAGCGTGACCGTCCATCGCGCTTCCGCGTCGTCGTAGGTTCCACCGGCGAATTCGGTATCCGTCCAGACGTTAAGTTCCATTGCGTCCGCATAGAACTCGAACCAATTGGCGAGTTTGTCCTTGGGCACATATGTCGGCCAAGTCTCCGGAAATGGCAGGTAGGACATATGGTTGACGTGCACTTCGTTGTGCAGCGTCAGCGAGTGATAGCGTTTGCGCCAGCTGTCGCCAATTCGCTCATTGCGGTCCGCAACAAGTGTATCGAGAGTGAGAAGGCCGAGACGGGCGGCGATGTTGAGACCTGCCTGACCTGCACCGACAACCATGACCGCCGGATCGCGTTCAATATAAGCCGACGCTGTGTCGCGTTGGTCGAGCCAGTTCGGCCCGCCGAAATCCCGGGCGTAACTTTCTCCTTTGGGCCGGTTCCAGCCGATCTGCTCTTCGAAGCCCTTCAGTTGCTGCAGGACGGTATGGAACGTCCAGCCAATCGGACATTTTGGGCCAGGGACGAGGCGGAATACGCCTTCACCGCGGCCAAGAGCCGTTTCGAATTGGAAGATCGCCTCCAGGCACTCCTCCCCGGCGCGGGTGACCCGTCGGGGGGGCGTTCGCTCGGCGTCTAATGCGAAGCCCGTGGCTCGAGTCGCGATCTGCGCC
>CAXGSZ010000331.1:0-3904 GCA_964012455.1 uncultured Alphaproteobacteria bacterium | reverse complement strand
GGCGGCTTTCCTGCTCGACGGTATTTCGAAGCTCGCTGAAATCGATCTTGCGAATAGTGGCGTGCGGACCATACCGGTGCCGCATATTGATATTGCCGGTCTCCGCACCGATACAGGACGTGCTTATTATATCGGCGCAGGCATGCGGAGCCCTTCCGCCCTGGTGACGGTTGACCTTAAGGACGGGACAACGGATGTGGTGCGGTCGTCTCAGGAAGGAGTTCCGGATGCTGGCTCGGTATCGGTGGCGCAACCTGTCGACTTTAAAACCGCAGGAAATGAGGTGGCACACGGGTTCTTCTATCCACCGATGAACGACGCATTCGAAGCGCCCACGGGCGATCTGCCTCCCTTAATCGTAAAGAGCCACGGTGGGCCGACCGGGCAAACCGGATGCGCATATGAACCAAAGATTCAATTTTGGACCAGTCGGGGATTCGCGGTCCTTGATGTCAATTACCGGGGTAGTACCGGTTTTGGACGCCGGTATCGGCGGCTACTCAATGGAAATTGGGGCATCGCCGATATGGAAGACTGTGTTGCTGGCGCCAGGATGCTCGTCGAGCAGGGACTGGTTGACGGCGAGCGGATGGCGATAACTGGTGGTAGTGCTGGTGGATACACGACCCTTTGTGCCTTGACCTATTCCGATATCTTCAAGGCAGGGGCTAGCTATTACGGGATCGGAGATCTCGAAGCATTAGCACGCGACACGCACAAATTCGAGTCGCGCTATCTCGAAAGGCTCGTGGGGAGATGGCCCGATGACCGTGAAACCTATATCGCCCGCTCGCCGATTCATCATACGGATCGGCTTTCCTGCCCGGTCATTTTTTTCCAAGGTACGGAGGACAAGGTTGTGCCGCCGAACCAAGCGGAGGCCATGGTCTCTGTATTACGCGAGAAGGGCATCCCGGTCGCCTATGTCCCGTTTGAGGGAGAAGGCCACGGGTTCCGGCAGGCAGCGAATATCCGTCGAGCGCTCGAAGGCGAGTTGTCATTCTACGGCCAAGTGTTCGGGTTCGAGCCGGGTGACGGCATCGAACCGATCGAAATCGAGAACCTATAGGACCCTATTGCGCGCCCGAACCGACGGCGCGGCAATAGACCTCGCGTGACTTGAGTGATTTGCAAAGTTTGCGCGCCGTTGCCATGTCCACCATCGGCCCTGCATAGACGCGGTGAAACCTGCCTTTACCTTTGATGTCAATGGTCTCAATCAGCGAGCTGAGGTTGTTCAAGAGGTCGCGATGTGCCCGGCTCAGGCTCTGCCATTTGCGCTCTGCATTCGGCCGTTGCTTAAAGGATGCCAAATGCACACGGATGTCATTGCGGAATAGTGGCATCCTGTTCGCCGGGGCGGGCGACGCCTCGGCCGGCGCGGGCAACCCTGCCTTCTGCATGGCACCTTTCGTCTTGTCGGCAGTCGGTTTCGGAGTCGGCATGCCGCTCGCCTCCTGCCACGTGGGAGGTGCCGCAGGTAGGCTGTCACCGGACGATTTCATCGCCATCATCCCGGTTTTCGACTTTGAGGCCATCGCCTTTTCTGATTTGGCGAAGCTCGGGCCCTGCTTGGACATCTCCGCGTCGGTTGCGGGTCGCACGTCTTTCTGCAGGTCTCCGGGCTTTCCAGCTTCCGAGAATATCATAGTCACACGCATCAATTCAGGATAGCGCCGGCCGCCGCTGGACATGTGGTCGACGAGATAGCCGAGACCAAGCGACGATCCTACGTTTGCCGGCGACCAGGGATCGGGAGTGGTCGAGAGGGTTTCCGCACCTTTATACCCGCTTTCCGTCGAACAGCTGACGAGGACCGGGGCGGCTGATAGCGGCACGACAATGTCTGCCGGCGCTTTCGCCATTATCGTATATCCGGAACCCTTCAGTTGACAGTTGCCGTCGAGCGGATACGTCTCGATCCGTACTGGGCCGAAACCGGCGGTTTGAGTGCCACTGCAGGCGGAGAGAAAGATGGCGGTTCCGGTGACGGCGAGCAGCCTTAATTTGGCGTTCATGTGGCCTCGTAGATCGTTAACGGCCGGCGAAGACGGGCGACGTCTTGCCGACGAAGGCCTTTCGGCCAGCCTGGAAATCTTCTGTATCGTAGCAGTCGAAACCCTCCTCAATCTCGGCCTCGCTCAGCGGCGTCGGATCAAGCAAACGGTATATGAACTTCTTGTGCCATCTTGCCGAAAGTGGCGCGCCTTCCGCAATCTTTTCTGCCATCTCGCGCGCGCTGGCCTCGACCATATCGTCGGGGACGACCTGGTTGACCAAGCCCATCCGCAGCGCATCGGCGACCGGAAAGACGTCGCCCAGCAACAATATCTCCAATGCGATGTTTGCGCCGAACTTCTCGACTAGGGGCCGCACCTCTTCATGTGCCTCAACGAGGCCAAGTTTTTTGACTGGGACACCGAACTTGCTGGAAAGACCGCAGACACGAATGTCGCAGCAAGAGGCAATGCCCATACCGCCGCCGACGCAGAGGCCGTCGATCTGCGCGAGCACCGGATGACGGCACGCGATGATTGAGCCGAAGCCATATGTCGTCGCCTCACCATAGATGATGGCGGATTTTTTATCCTTGCGCGTGGTTTCAAACTCCTTGATGTCCGCACCGGCACTGAACGCTTTACCGCCCGCGCCACGAATGATGACACAGCGCAGGTCTGCGTCGGCGTCGCATTCCCCCATCAGGTCGCCCAATCCGCGCCACATGTTTTCGTTCATGGCATTGTATCGCTCGGGTTGATTGAGGGTGATTATGGCGATTGCACCGTCGTGTTTGAGGTAGATCTGGTCTTTCATTTCCTAGTGAATCCTTCCGGTAGCTCTTAGCGGACGAGCATATTTTGAGCAATGTCGACAGTGTCGCTGGCCGACCCTCGTGGCGGTACATTGATGCCCTTTAGGCAGGCAGGACGCTGGTAGAGGCGTTGTATCCAGGCATATAGATTATCCAGCCCATCAATGTCGACACCACTCCACTTGTATCCCCGTACCCATGGCCACGTTGCCATGTCGGCGATGCTGTAAGCGTCGCAAATGTATTCGCGGTCCTTTAGCCTGTCGTCGAGAACCTCAAAAAGGCGCCGGCACTCATTTTGATAGCGTGAAATGACGGTCGGAATTTTCTCGTCGAAATAACGGTGGAAGACATTTGCCTGGCCCTGCATGGGGCCAACGCCACCCATCTGGAACATCAACCATTGCAGCACCGCGGAACGCCGCTTGCTGTCCGATGGGAGAAATTTTCCGGTCTTTTCAGAAAGGTAAATCAGAATTGCTCCTGATTCGAATACCGCAAAGTCGTCGGCATCGCGGTCAACGATACCAGGTATACGCCCGTTCGGATTGATATCGAGATACGCCGCTGACTTCTGCTCACCTTTGGCGAGATCAATCGCGTGCGTTTCGTATTCGAGGTCCATTTCCTCCAGGGCGATCGATACCTTATAGCCGTTCGGCGTCCCGGCTGTGTAGAGATCAATCATCACGTGCGTCCTTTCCGAAGGTATTCTGTCCGCTAGCCCGCATTTGTGCGATGATTTGTTTCATGCCAGCTTCATCGATCGCGCCGGGGATCAAGGTGTCGCCGATTACGAAGGCAGGGGTCCCTCGTATCCCGAGAGCGGTCGCAAGCTGTTTCGTCTCGTTTAGATATACCTCGATCGTGGTGTCTTTCATATCTGCACGCAGCCGCGTGACTTCGAGGCCAACATCCTTGGCGGCATCCATAACCTTTTGTTCCGTAAGTCGGCCACGAGCGCCCATTAACACGACGTGAAATTCAAAATACTTTCCCTGCTTTTTTGCCGCCATTGCGGCGCGCGCCGCAAATCGAGAAGCGGGTCCGAGGATTGGCAGTTCCTTCCAGACCACCCGAACGTTCTTGTCG
>CAXGSZ010000330.1:0-3906 GCA_964012455.1 uncultured Alphaproteobacteria bacterium | reverse complement strand
CACGAGGTACCGAGCAAGGGCGGCGACACACTGTTCGCCAACATGCACCTCGCCTATGACACCTTGTCGGATGCGATGAAGGAGATGCTCTCTGGCGTTCAGACCTGGTGTGTTGGCGACAAGTTCAAGCAGGGCAGCGGAAGCGCCCGACAGGACCGTTACGGCGGCAACGCCAAGATGGCCGCAAAAGTGCGGGACCCCGGCAATTTACAGACGGAATCAGCACACCCATTAATCCGCACCCATCCCGAGACGGGGCGTAAGACGCTTTATATAGGCTCCCACGTACAGACATTACATGGGTTCAACGAGGCAGAAGTGGAATCTCTCCTCGACTTCCTGCGTGATCATTCGATACGGCCCGAATTTACCTGCCGCGTCCATTGGGAGCCCGGCACGCTCACCCTTTGGGACAACCGCTCGGTCCAGCACCACGCCATCGCCGACTATAACGAGCGCCGGCGTACCCATCGCATCACCATCTGCGGTGACACCCCGTTCTGACAGCCGTTCGGCCGCAAGAGGGTAATCCCCTAAGTCTGTGAAAATTGCCGAATGAAAAAAAAATCGCCATCGTCGGGGCTGGCGCCGTCGGAGCGCATGTTGGGGGATACTTGCAGCGGGAAGGCCACGATCCAACACTTATCGACATCTGGCCCGAGCACGTGGAGACGATGCGCACCGAGGGCCTGACGCTTGAAGGCATGACCGAGCCAGAATGTTTCACCATCAAGATGAACGCGCTGCATGTCACCGAATTGCAGCAGGTGGCCAAATCCGATCCATTCGACATTGCCTTCATCTGCGCCAAATCCTACGACACGGTGTGGCATACGCAGATGATCGCGGGATATCTTGCGGAGAATGGATTCTGCGTATCCCTCCAGAACTCAATCAATGAAGAGCGGATTGCATCCGTCGTCGGCTGGGACAAGGTGGTCGGCTGCATCGCCAGCACCATTGCCCTGGACCTCGATAGACCCGGCCACGTTAACCGCAACGTAGCGCTCGGCGGGGACTTGCACACGATTTTCCGCATCGGCGAACCGCATGGCCGGATCACCCGTCGGATCGAAGAAGTAGCAGACCTTTTGCGCCCCTGCGACAGCGCGAGGACAACGAAGAATCTTTGGGGCGAACGCTGGACGAAGCTTAGCGTCAACGCCATGCGCAACCCGATCGCCGCGGCGACTGGACGCGGCGGTAACGACAACGACCGCGACCCCGCGACGCGGCGCCTATCGATCCTGCTTGCGGCAGAAGCAGTCATGGTGGGACGCGCCCATGGGTACAACATCGAGGACATCTACAAGATAACGCCAGATCAGCTTTTGGACGCACTCGGCGGTGATGTAGCCGCGACGGAAGCGGCGGAAGCCATCATCCTCGACAATGCCAGTTTTCGGAACGACGACCAGCGTCCTTCCATGGGGCAGGATATCCAAAAAGGCCGTCGCACAGAAATTGACTACATCAGTGGCCTTGTCGTCGAAAAGGCGACGGAGCTTGGCCTGACCGTCCCTTGTAATGCAAGGATCGCGGAAGCGGTTCGACGGGTCGAGCGCGGTAAGATTCCGCCGAGCCCCGACGCCGTGGCCGGCATCGATAGCCGACCCCGACCCTAAGCTGCTCGCCACCGCGGTAGAGGTGCGCCGCTCGCCACGTAACCGCCCGCAGAAATCATGAGCATGGCACCCCAGTCGACAACTGTCGGCCATTCGCCGAGGATCGGGATTGCTGCGAGCGCGGTGATCGCAGAACATAATGCCGCGAAGACAGAACCGCTCGACGCCCCAAGAACGGCAACAGCCCGTCCAAAACATACAAGCGAAACGATCGCTACCGGAATGCCGTGAACGAACGCCTGCAGCGCGAGGTCGTACAGTGCGTTTTAAAGGTATTCGGAAGACATTGGCCGCACGTTAGCGCCGGAGCCCAAACCCACCCAAAGCAGAGTAGGCAACTAACCTTTTGCACCGGCCCCGGTGCGCAATACGTAGGTGCATAGCAGGACACTTGATCCAACTACGGGTTCCTTTGTGATCTGCCACGTAAAAACCTTCCGCTCCTTCCGCCAACTGCGGAGGAGGTCGACCCGTTCCAGATATGCTATCAGTTTAGCGTTCTATACCAAACGGATAACATGGCGAGAACGGTAATCGGGTTTTCGCTATTTCTGACACCGAAAAGCGCGGTATAAGAAAGCTTTGCGACGATAAACTATAATCCGATTGCCCGAAACAATTGCGTTGTCGCCGTATCCCATGAATAGCGGCGAGACGTCACATCCGCGGAGACGGCGCGGGCGCGCTCACGCCAGCCAGCGTTCGTCAGTAAGAACGCCATGTTCTGTGCGAGGTGAGTCACATCTGGCGCAAGTGTTCGTGTGGTTGGATCCCATCCCGCTCCAATCCGAAGCGCATACTTGTCGGACGTAAACTCCTCGGTCGGGCCACCCTGCGTACAGATTGCCGGCAGCCCGCAAGCGGCCGCCTCCAGGACAGGCGAACAGAACGCTTCCGACAGGTAGGGCGCCACGTAAGCGTCAGCACACTGATAGAGGCGAGTCATATCGACCAGCTTGTAATTGCCGCCAATATAAGTCATTTGCGGTTCTACTGCGGCCGCAATCTCCGCCGGCACCTGACGCAGAAGTCCGGTCAACCGATCTTTCGAACGATAAATTGAATCGACCCCCTTCAATACCAACCGCGCCCGGGGGTAATGTGCCAAGACGGACGCGAAGGCTCGAATAAGCCTGTCTATGCCCTTGTTGTCGGTCATTGCGCTGACATTTAAGAATACGAACTCGCCGGTCCAACCAAATCGCTCTCGCAGGTTCTCGCGTTCCAAATCAGAAGGCGGCCTGAAAAAACCTGGATCAATTCCGCGCGGTGTGATGGCAATCCGGTCTTCCGGGACGCCTTGTGCTATGAGTCCCTGACGGGCGAATGCCGATGGCGCCAGGAGCATGGTTTCCGGCGCGACCGCAATGGCTTCGGCCAAATTCACACCACCGACCATCGGTGCATTGACCGTGGAACCCGCTCCATGCGACGCCATTACGAAGGTTCGCCCTGCCCCCGGCGCAGGTGCGAGATCGACCGGAGATCCGATCCGCACAACCACGTCCGCCAGTTCGTGTGGCTCCGCAACGGGTATCGTATGAAGTGCCCGGTCGAGAGCTTCCGGAAACATACCGCCGATACGCGACCAAGGACCGTTGAACGGCAGTTCACGGATCAATACCTCAATATCTGGCCGCCGGACGGCCGAAAGGCAGTAGGATTGTAAAACAATCGCCGCCGAATGCGGAATGAACCGCCAACCTTCAAAAATTAAACGCTTTTTCGGCGTCTCAGACATCGAGAAATCCAGCGAATTTGACCTGCATCGGAGTTAACTGAGGTAACGCCAAGAGGCAAGGAAGATTTCCGTCGCCTGCCAACGTGGTAATGAGCGGCATCAGTTAAGTATCGCCAGAGTGCACCTTGTCCTTGCCCCCGGGCGGTGCCACTCTCATTAATACGGAACAAAGGAACCGCCTCATGGCAGAGCCAACAACACTGGAAGTTTTTACCGACTACGTGTGACCTTGGTGTTATCTCAGTACCGGGCGTATCGAGAAGCTCAAGGAAAAGTACAATTTCGAAATGAAATGGGTGCACTTTCCGCTGCATCCCGAGACACCGAAGGAAGGCCGCGCGCTGACGGACCTGTTCAAGGGACGCAGCGAGCAAGAGTTGCAGGTGCGCCAGGCACAAATGAAGGGCCTGATGGATCAGGAAGGCCTGCCTTACGGTAACCGTACACACACATACAATAGCCGCCTCGCCCAAGAAATCGGTTCCTGGGCAGACACTCAGGAGGGCGGCGAAGTCATACACGACGCGCTCTACAAGGCAT
>CAXGSZ010000329.1:0-3919 GCA_964012455.1 uncultured Alphaproteobacteria bacterium | reverse complement strand
CGGGCGTTTCCCAACTCGCAACGTACGGTTTGACGTGTTATACGCAACTGGTCTCGCGGTGACTGCGGTAACGCAATAACATGAAATTAGAACAAATTGCGGAAGCATTAGGCGGAAGCGTCTTCGGCGATGCGACATTGGAAGTCGATCGTGCCGTGCATCCAGCAGACGCGGAATCGGACCGCGATCTGGCGCTTGCTATGGACGCGGAACTGCTCGCTAAACTCTCAGATACACCGGCGCTGAGTGCGATTGTAGCTGAAGGCGCAAGCGTTCCCGAAGGCGCGGTTGCCGGTTATGTCACGGTTGGCCGGTCCCGCTTTGCGATGGCCGGAATTACACGCGTGTTCGAAAAACCGGTTCATTCAGAGCGGGGCGTACATCCTAACGCTGTGGTGGCTCCGGACGCGGAGATCGTCGCGGATGACGTCAGCATCGGCGCTCTTTCTTATGTAGGTCCGGGCGCAAAGCTCGGCCGCGGAACGATTATCATGCCGCATTCAACTATCGGCGCGGGCGCCGTTCTTGGGGAAGATTGCCTTATTCACCCCGGTGCACGCATCGGCGAGCGCGTTATTCTCGGCGATCGCGTCACCGTCCATCAGAATGCAAGTATTGGTGCCGACGGATTCAGCTTTGTCACACCCGAACCAGGCTCAGTCGAAACTGCGAAGGCAACCGGCCGCGTTGAAGCAACGAATGTCGAGATTGTCCGCATCAATTCGATCGGGACCGTGATTTTGGGAAGCGATACCGAAATTGGCGCCTGTACCTCCATCGATCGAGGGACAATAAGCGCCACACGCATCGGCCGCGGCACGAAACTCGATGATCTAGTGATGGTGGGACATAATGTCGTTATCGGCGAAAACTGCATGATTTGCGGACAAGTTGGTATCGCGGGTAGTTGTGTGATCGGTAACCGTGTAGTGCTCGCGGGACAGGTCGGCGTGGCGGACCACCTGAAAATAGGAAATGATGTCGTTGTCGGCGGAGGCTCGGGCGTGGCCTCCAATCTTGCGGATCGCGAAGTCTATCTCGGTTTGCCGGCAATTAAGAAGAAAGAGTTTGTGAAACAGGTTTTGATGCTTCGGCGTCTTGAAAACATGTTCAATGACATCACGAAGTTGAAAAAGAAGTTTCGCGGTATTGAAACGCCGGACAAAAAGGGCTAACGAGACATTGAATCGGTCGGAAGTTAACACTGAAGGATAAAAAGTACGGCCGTACGGGGAATTAAGAATGGCTAGCGTTGAAAGCGACATCTTTGAGATCATCGCCGAGAAGGCGGCGGTCGCGCGAGATAAAATTGTCGGCACTGCTAGTTTGCAAGAACTTGAGATCGAGTCTCTCGATGTCGTTGAGATCATCTTTGCGATTGAGGAAAAATTCGATATCCACGTACCTTTCAACGCAAATGATCAGGAACTTGAATTCGACACTGTAAGTGACGTTGTGAAGGCTGTCGAAGCATTGATAGCTGAAAGCGGCAGCGCGGCGTAGATATAGAGTGCACGCATCAAACCGGCCCACTCATTTATAGAGAAATCGTATGAACAGAGTAGTTATCACGGGCCTTGGGGTTATCTCCGCGGCGGGCCACAATGCTGCGGATTTTTGGGTAAAAATTAGCAACGGTCGTTCGTCGATCGGAGAGATTACAACAATCCCCACCCACACATTGACCGTAAAGATCGGTGCTGAAGTAGCTGGTTTCGTGCCGCAGGAATATTTCGAAAAGCGTCAGCTGGGTATGCTCGATCGGTTCTCTCAGTTTGGGTTAATCGCGGCGCGTGAGGCCATTTCTGACTCAGGTATTTCCTTTGAGGGCGAGGCTGGTGAGCGGGCAGCCGCGGTCATCGGCTCGGGCGTAGGCGGACAGACCACTCTCGACGATAGTTACTGGACTATATACGCCGAGAAAAAATCTCGGGTGCACCCCTTCACGGTTCCACGACTGATGATTAACGCGGCGACAAGCCATATCACCATGGAGCACGGAATTAAGGGGCCGGCCTACTCCATTGCGAGCGCCTGTTCCTCGGCGAATCATGCCATGGGCCAAGCATTTCTTATGGTGCGCAGCGGGATGGTTGATGCGGCCGTCACCGGTGGAGCAGAAGCGACAATCACCGTCGGCACGATGAAGGGTTGGGAAGCGCTTCGGGTCATGGCGAATGATACGTGCCGTCCGTTTTCAAAGGGCCGGACGGGCATGGTACTGGGTGAGGGCTCGGCCGTTTTCGTATTCGAGACGCTTGAGAAGGCGAAAGCGAGAGGGGCACAAATCTATGCGGAAGTCGTCGGGCACGGACTAAGTTCCGACGCAATGGATATAACGCTACCGGACGCTGGGGGTGCGGCGCGGGCGATTGCCGGTGCATTGAAGGATGGCGGGCTGAACCCAGAAGACATTACCTACGTTAATGCGCACGGTACCGGGACCGCAGCGAACGACGTGACGGAAACAAGGGCCCTGAAGCAGGTATTTGGCGACCACGCGGGCTTATTGGCGGTATCATCAACCAAGTCGCTGCTGGGACACGCACTTGGCGGCGCAGGTGCACTCGAAATGGCGGCAGTCGTACTCGGGATGCGCGACAATATAATTCCACCTACGGCAAATTATGTAGAGCCGGATCCACATTGTGATCTGGATTACGTTCCGAACGATCCTCGAGAAATGCAGATCGATGCGGCGATCTCTAATTCATTCGCCTTCGGTGGACTGAATGCGGTAATGGCGCTCAAGCGTTTCGTCTAAACTCCGATTCAGTATTGGGCGATGTGCTGCGCCATTCGCGTCGGACATCCGCGTCACTCTCTCCAGCTTCGTACAATTGCCGGAGCTCGTTAAATCGATCGTCGCCCACAAGGCGTTGAACAGCCCAAACCGCCATGGCGCGGACGAGCGGCGAGGGATCGTCGAGGAGGTTCTCGACCGGACCGGCAAGCGTGCTTGCTCCCGTATTTCCGGCGGCAATTAGGACGTTTCGAATGAAGCGGTCGCGGCCGGTTCGCTTGATGGGCGATTTTCGGAAGCGGGCATCAAATGCTGCGTCTTCAAGCTGCAACAACTCTGAAATCTTCGGCGAATTTAAGTCTTCGCGGGCGATCAGGTCATCCTCGTGCGATATGCGAGCGAATTTGTTCCACGGGCAGACCGAAAGGCAGTCATCGCATCCGTAAATTCGCGTTCCCATGGCGGCGCGGAACTCCGGCGCGATATGTCCTTTATGTTCGATAGTGAGGTAGGAAATACATCTGCGGGCGTCGAGACGGTAGGGGCCCGGGAACGCGTTCGTGGGACAAATATCCAAGCAATTGCGGCAGGAGCCACAACGGTCACTGGCTTGCGGGTCAGGAGATAGTTGCAGCGTCGTGAATATCTCGCCGAGGAAAAGCCACGAACCAAACTCCCGAGACACCAGATTGGTGTGTTTGCCCTGCCATCCCAATCCCGCCTGCGCGCCCAGTGGTTTCTCCAAGACCGGGGCTGTATCGACAAATACCTTCACGTCGCAGTTAAAGGTTGCGCACATCCAGCGGCCAATCCGTTTCAGGCGTTTCTTGAGGATATCGTGATAGTCCTGATTCCTGGCATAGACGGAGATATTGCCACGACTTCTTTTGCGGAGTTCTTCCAGACGCTCGTGTGGTAGATGGTCCGGGCCATAATTAGCACCGAATACGATGACGCTTTTCGTCTCAGCCCAAAGAGCGTGTGGGCTTCCGCGACGTGCTGCGTCGGTAGAGAGCCAGCTCATATCGCCGTGAAAGCCTGCTCTGAGGAAATCATCTAGTCTCGCGCCCAAGTCGCTATCGGTCTCCGCGGATGTGAAACCGACAGCGTCAAATCCTTCGAGCAAGGCACGTTTGCGAATTTCGTCGGTTGTGCGTTCCGGCGTGCGCATCCTCG
>CAXGSZ010000328.1:0-3925 GCA_964012455.1 uncultured Alphaproteobacteria bacterium | reverse complement strand
CGAAACTTCGCCCTCCCGCCATTGCAAAGTATCCGGCACCGTACCCCTTGCGCAAGACAATCGATATGCGCGGTACCGTCGAATGCGAGAGCTCATAGAAGACCCGCCCGCTCCGCCGACCGAGCGCAGTACTCTCCGCGCCCGACCCGATGGCGAACCCCGGCACATCAACCAGAAAAACGAGAGGAATGCCATAGGCGTCGCACATCGCAATGAAGCGCGCGGATTTCTCGCAAGCCCGCGCATCCAACATACCCGCCATCTTCATTGGCTGGTTGGCGATAAATCCGACGGGCCCCCCCGCAAGCCGGGCAAGGCCGGTCGTGATATTGGGGGCGTATGTCGGCTTCAGCTCGAAGAAACTGCCGGCATCGACGACCGTTCCGATGACACGTCGCACGTCGTAAGATTTCCGCAGATTGGACGGAACGATGTCCAAAAGCTTTTCGGCATCCCCACCTGCACCAGAGTCAGGCGCACCGAATGGCACTGGCTCCCGGCAGTTGCTCGGAAAGTAGGACAGGAATGTACGAATGGCGTCGAAGACTTCGGCCTCGCTATCGACTGCCAAGTCTGCCAATCCATTGCGATCTGTCTGTACCGCCGCGCCGCCGAGCGCTTCCTTGTCGATTTCCTCTCCGGTTCCGGCTTTGACCAGCGCGGGTCCTGCCAATCCCATTGTCGATTGACCTCGAATCATGACTACGAAATCCGCCATCGAAGAATAGTTGGTTGGTCCGGCGAATCCGACGCCCATCATCGCCGTCACGAATGGCGCCCAGCCCGAGAGGCGTGCCATTCCATCGAACACACCTGTTGTCCGAGCGAAATGACGTGAGTCCTGGCCGTCCTGAATTCGGTGTCCGCCACCCTCTAGCATCATCACCAAAGGGATGCCACGCTCCACTGCCAGCGCGACCGCACGGTTGGTCTTATCGGCTCCGACAATACCGGTGCTTCCGCCCAATACCGTAAAGTCATGCGCGGTGACCATTGCGTATCGGCCGTCGATCTTGCCAGTCCCAATGACAACACCATCGGCCGGGGCGACAAGGTTTGCATTGAACGCGGTGTCTCGTACCGGCTCGACGAGGTCGCCGATTTCGCGGTAGCTGTCGGTGTCGCAGAGCTCCGCGATACGTTCGCGCGCTGTCATACGTGAACCGCGATGCTGCTTTTGAACAGCCTCGGGGCGTCCCGAGTCGCGCACAGTTGCAAGAAAGTCCTCACGCATCGCCAACAGTTCTCGACTGTCCGGCCGCTCCCCCTGAGTGTTGTCCGCCACAATCAAACTCCCGCAGTTTCGTCCCTCAGACAATGTGGCGCATATCCGATGTTTTTCATCGTGACGCCGCGCGCTATCATTACCTGATGAAAACGAATCAATAAATGAGGTCTGCGATGGGTTACACGCTGGAGAAATTCGCAAGCGAATGTCACGAAATTTTGGCCGCCGATCCTGGCGTCACTGGCCGCGAAAAACTCCGCGATCTGTTAAAACAGGTTTTGGTGGATAGCACGTTCGTTGCCGAAAACTTTCCTGACAGCAACGATGCGCCGAGGTCCATCCTCTACGAAGACGACAAGCTGGGCTTTGCGATCTGCTCCCATGTCTATAAACGCGAAGCGATGTCCAAGCCGCACGCTCACGGAGCGCATTGGGCTATCTATGGGCAAGTTGCCGGACAGACCGAGATGTTTGACTACGAATTTGTCGACGCGCCCTTAAGGGACGACGATGCTGGCACATGCCGCGCAACGCGGAGTTATGTGCTCAAGCCGGGCGATGCCCACCTCTACAATGTCGGTGACCTGCATGCACCTCGGCGCGAGGGCGCGACCAAGTTAGTCCGCGTCGAGGGCACGAACCTCGACAAGATCAAGCGGGTCTACCACGAGGAAGTTAAGGCTGACGTAGCCGACTAGAAATCCGGCTCACAGCTACTCCGACAACCGGCGAGTTTCGGGCAGCGCAGATCCAAACCTAGCGATTACGTTTCTACCGCCGCTAGCCTCTCTTTCGAAGGAACAGGCCGTATAATAGATCGTGTAAAATTCGATGAACGGCAAAGTAGGTCGCGCGAAAACTCAGCCAATCCAGACTTCCGGATTTGCCGGCAATCGACATGTAGATTTCTTCCAGCGTGCGATCCCCATCGATTTCCGCGATCAACGCTCGCATGCCCTCAGTGATCTCCGCGACGACGTTCGTGCCATCGAAGTTGTGCGCGAAAACGTTGCTTTCGGATAAATTTTCGGCAAGCACCGCCCCGTCGATATCCCTCAGAACCGGCACGAAGTCCGCGATGTCGGGCCGCTCGATATCGACTATCCCTTCCTCAAAGTTCTCGGATCGCACTGCAAAGAAGAAATGCATGTGCATGTTCCCAGCAAAGAGTTCAGCCAGCGCCGCACGTTCGAGCCATCCCATGCCTGACACGCGCCGAAGAATCTCCGCTACCCCAATGTATGAAGCGGGTTCATACTTCGCGGTCGGCAGGAACCGCACCACACGTAATCCGACCCGTTTACAAAGTTGCGTCAGCTGCGGCACAGTGAACGGACGATCGACAGGATGAAGGAACAGATCGACCAACTCTGCGTCGTTCTCTCCATATCCTTGACGGAACCGCTCATGATGATGCAGCAGGTTTGTCGCCGGCAAACCGTCCAAAACCTTCTTAAGTAGAGGCAGTTGATCCGACTGGTTGCCCGCACCGAGGCGCCGCATCATCTCCTGGATCGGATAGATGCCTGCACGACCATACGGGCCATACATCATCAGTCCCATACCGCCTTCAGGAGCCAAAACCTCCGTCAGCGCCCTTAGTCCCGCCGCAGGCTCTTCTAGATGGTGCAATACGCCTCCACAATCGATGTAGTCGAATACACCGAGGCCCAGGCTTGGGAGGTCGATCAGGGATCCGGTATGAAAATCGATATTGTCGAGACCAAATGACTGAGCTCTGCGCTCCGCGATCCGCCGACTTTTCTCAGAGAGATCGAGATAAACCAGCTTCGACGAACAACCTGCCCGTTGCAATTGCTGTGCGAGGCGTACTGTGGCAATCCCGGTGCCGCCACCCGCCACAAGCACACGAAATGGCAGAGAGAAGTCCCGAAATCCCGCGAAAAGATAATGGTTAATGGCAAAAAGATCACTCGGCATCGCTGCCAAAGCCGTGCCATCCCTATTTGCCGTTTCAATATCCGGGTAGGGAAAAGCCTCGTATTGCGCCTTTACCTGCGACTCTATATAGCGAGGATCTTCCGAGTGCATCGCCAATTGTCGACCGATTTACCTTCGCGAAACGTAGCATCTGATTGATACGACCGAAAGCGGCAAGTCGAGATCAAATTTCGTCGGGATTTTCAATCCAGGTCGCCGCGATCCCACCGTCCACCGGCAAAACTGTACCGTTTATATGACGGGATTCATCCCGGCAAAGATAAATAATTGCGTCGGCGATCTGCGCCGGCTCGATGAAGTCGGCTATCTGCCCGATATCCTTCTTATAGCGCTTCGCCATGTCTTCGAAAGTCGTCTGGCGTTCCTCCGCCATTTTCTCAATTCTGACTTTGATGAAGTCGCTAAGGACCGAGCCCGGCGCAATCGCATTGCAGGTAATGTTCGGGTCCCGCAGTGTCTCTGCTGCCGTCGAACGCGTCAGTCCGATAATCGCGGTTTTCGACGTGATGTAGTCGACGCGGCCGGATCGCGCAGCGAGCCCCATGATAGAGGAAATATTGACGATCCGTCCCCAACCGTTGTCGCGCATGCCGGACAGCGCCATTCGGGTGAGATCGAAGGGAGCCGTGACGTTTACCGCCAACGCATGGTCCCAATTCTGCGGGTCGAAATCGACGATACTGTTGTAGTAACGGATCACCGCATTGTTAACAAGAATATCAAGCGACCCGAATT
>CAXGSZ010000327.1:0-3932 GCA_964012455.1 uncultured Alphaproteobacteria bacterium | reverse complement strand
GCGTAACGGCGCATTCAGAGAATGATCTGAACCCGCCATCCGCCTATTCATCATTACAACTTCGTCCTCGGTAACGTTGAGGCGCTCGGCGATTTCACCGACATGCTCTGGTGTTAGATCGCCTTCTTCAAAAGCTTCAATCTGACCTTTCAGCTTGCGCAGGTTGAAGAACAACTTCTTCTGCGCAGCCGTCGTCCCGATCTTAACCAACGACCAAGAGTGTAGGATATACTCTTGAATGGCGGCGCGGATCCACCACATAGCGTAAGTGGCCAAGCGGAAGCCCCGTTCCGGATCGAAGCGCTTTACAGCCTGCATTAAACCAATATTGCCCTCCGAAATGAGCTCAGCCAGCGGTAAGCCGTACCCCCGGTAACCTGAAGCAATTTTGGCAACAAGCCGCAAATGGCTTGTCACCATCTGATGAGCGGAATCTGTGTCGTTGTGCTCAAGCCAGCGTTTGGCGAGCATGTACTCCTCGCCTTTTTCAAGCATCGGGAAGCGGCGAATTTCCTGCAAATAGCGTTGCAAATTGCTTTCCGGGCTAATCGATATTGCGCTTGGTAATGAGGACATCTTAAAGCTCCTAAGTGTCGTATCTTAGCACTCTGTACGCTCGGCTGCCAGACCCGGATCAGTCAGGCGTTTTTCAAGAGCATTCTGAAATAATTCGAAACTATTTTGGAAAGTTGTCCGCATTGAGGCGATCTTCTAGCAATTGCATGTCGTGCGGAAGCTTGCTCTTGAACTTTAGATGGGCTCCTGTATCAGGGTGTTCAAACCCAAGTTCTGCCGCATGCAGGGCTTGTCGGCCCATGGAATCCGCTATTTTTACAGCTTCTGTGGATAACCGGGCGCGCCTGTAGGGCGTCGTACGTCCATAGACGGTATCACCAATCAACGGATGACCGATGTGGGTCATGTGCACGCGAATTTGATGGGTGCGGCCGGTGGCAAGACGGCATTCGACTAGACTTGTCGTAACACCGAATGCTGTAAGTAAGCGGTATCGAGTAAACGCGGGTTTGCCGCGATCAGAACGGACGACCGTCATCTTGGTCCGGTTTCTGTGACTTCGTCCGATATTGCCATCGATCTCTCCGTTTGGGGGCATTGGCACCCCCCAGACGATGGCGCGATAGGCGCGATCGACCGTGCGAGCCTCGAATTGCGTTGTGAGTGACGCATGGGCGCTGTCGCTCTTTGCCACGACGATCAGCCCGCTCGTGTTCTTGTCCAATCGATGTACGATCCCTGGGCGTTTTACACCTCCGATGCCAGAGAGACTGTTGCCGCAATGAGCGATCAGTGCGTTCACGAGCGTTCCCGAAGGTTGTCCGGCGCCGGGGTGGACGGTCAGGCCGGCCGGTTTGTCGATCACGAGGAGGCTCTCATCCTCGAAGATGATGTCGAGCGGAATATTTTCGCCCACGAGCGCAATTTCCGTCGGTTGTGGCACCTTGATGCTGAATACTTCCGCCGGTTTGACCCTGTAGGAGGGGTCCGTTATCGTCGCTCCCGCCGTGCTCACCATACCGTCCGTGATCAGGTGTTTGATTCGGCTACGGGAGAGGTCTGGCAGGGCATCGGCGAGCGCCCGGTCGAGCCGTAGACCGGCTTCGGCCGCCACCTGGCGCACATCGCTGTCGGCAAAGAAATCAATCATACGGTCAAGACTGGACCCAAACTATGCAAGCGCTCAAGGCCCTCGTGATAATCCTCGGGATATTTATTCTAATCGCCTTCGGCTTTCTCGCCTATGGCGTCGCCACGAAGTTTGGCGGTAGCAAGCCGACGGTTGCGGCTGAAAGCAGCTTTGCGGAAACCCGGGTCGCGCTTCCTGCCGACGCGCGGGTCATTGAGACGACGTTTGGTGGTGGCCGGATTATTTTGCGGGTGGTTAAGTCGGACGGCACCGAGGCACTGGTATTGATTGACGCCGCGACCGGTGTCCGGGTGGGTCTGCTGCACCTCGACCGGGAGACGCTGCAATGAATTTTTGTAGCGATAATGTAACCGGGGCCTCTCCGGAGATCGTTCAGGCTCTGTCGGACGCCAATCGTGGACCAGCCATGCCTTATGGCGACGACCCTTTGACAGAGCGCGCGATCGGGCGGTTGCAGGAACTGTTCGAGACGGATGCTGAAGTCCTGTTTCTGGCGACGGGTTCTTCGGCGAATGCGTTGGCACTTGCGGTGATGACACCACCGTACGGATCCGTCTATTGCCACCCGGAAAGCCATGTCAATGCCGACGAATGCGGTGCACCGGAATTCTTCAGCGGTGGTGCCAAGCTGGTGCCGGTTCTCGGTGCGAATGGAAAGCTGAGGCCAGACGCCTTGGAGATGGCGATTACCGGCGCCGGTGTCGTTCACCACACGCAGCCAGCGGCCGTTAGCGTGACCCAGGTGACCGAAGCAGGCACGCTTTATACGCTCGCCGAATTGCGCGCGATCGCCGATATCTGCAAGCGGCATGGCCTGAAGCTGCATATGGACGGCGCACGTTTCGCCAATGCAGTCGATGCGCTTGGTTGTTCGCCGGCGGATGCAAGTCATCGTTTGGGTGTCGACGCGCTGACGTTCGGGGCGACGAAGAACGGTGCGCTGTGCGCTGAGGCGATCCTTTTTTTCGATCGTCAACTCGCGCGCGAAGCTGGTTACAGGCGTAAGCGGGCAGGTCATCTTTTCTCTAAAATGCGGTTCCTCTCTGCTCAGTTCGATGCTTACCTTGAAGACAATCTATGGCGCCGGAACGCCCAGCACGCGAATGCCATGGCGAAGCGTCTTGCAGAGGGGCTCGGTGAGATTGAGGGGGTTTTTTTCGAGCATCCCGTCGAGGCGAATGAGTTGTTCCCGCGTCTGCCCGTGCCACTGATCGAGGGGCTGCTGGAGGAGGGGTTTCTGTTCTATCGTTGGGAGCCTGAGGGCACGCTGCTGCGTATGGTCACCGCATTCGATACCGATCCGGCGCACGTTGAAGCTCTATTGGACGCGGCGCGGCGTATCGCCGGTTAGGACGTTTCCCTTATCAGCCAACGCGGATCGCGCGCCGAGTTTGTTTCATCACTTCGCGGCGTTGGCGGTACATCGCACGGACGCGCTGCAAATAGATGCCGACCTGCGGTGAATACCAGTAGCGCGTGAAGACCTCGTCAAAGGGGAGCTTCTCGCCGCCCGCCGTTATACGATTGTAACCATCAATCACCACTGTTTCAAAATTTCCGGTTGGAAGACTGAGCGTTTCGAAGCGGCGTACGCAAAGCGACAATACGGATGCATATTGCTGACCGCTTTGGGCGAACGTTGTGATGGGCAGGATCACGGACTTGCCGGTATCGAGGGGCCAAAGCGAGGCATAGCGGGCGCGGTCGAACTGGCTTGCGGTCCCGCTTGAATTGGCCGTCTGAAGGAGGCCGAGGAAAGTACGAACGGCGATGCCTTGGCCGCTCACCGTATTGATCGCCCAGTCGATCTCGTCTGCGGTACTGCTATTTGCGGTATAAGAAAGCTCGCGCCGTCGCTGCTCGGCACCTGCCCGTATTACGACATCTTCGTAAACGATCGTGGTGCCGTTAGGGGGAGCGAGGTAGGCAACGCTATTGCCCGATGCTGGGTAGTCGCAACTCTGTGCCAATGCCGACGCCGAATAAAGTATGAGGGCGGCAACCGTGGCGGTAGTGAAATGCGCAAGTCGAGTAACCAAGTTCGGTCTCCTCCTGCAGGGCGCAATTTGATGGAACCATTCTGCGTCGGTCTATCACCGCTGTCGACCCGCAGTTCGCTAAATGACGGTCGAGAGGACGGTGATAGGGACCGCAGGCCCTGCGCGAATTCGGTTGATCCGTACCGCAGCACGCGTTAAATCAGGGTCATCCAGCCTATGACGTCCCCTTCGTCTAGTGGCCTAGGACGCCGGCCTCTCACGCCGGA
>CAXGSZ010000326.1:0-3936 GCA_964012455.1 uncultured Alphaproteobacteria bacterium | reverse complement strand
TGCGAGCTTGGTCTTGCCAAGGGCAAGAAACAGCATGACAAACGACAGACACAGCGGGATCGTGACTGGCAGCGTCAGAAATCCCGCCTGATGCGAAACAGCGACCTATAGATGTTTCATGCCGAATATCCTGACAGACAAAGACATCGAGTATTACAAGTAAAACGGTCTGCTACTCCCGCGTCGCTCGTAAGCGGAAACTGTAGCCGTCGCCTACCTTGCTGAACTGGAAGCTTACGAAGGCCGCACGGTTGGCCCTGTTAACGGCGAGTGGCGCTATAAGTCGCATCTCGTGTTCACATGGATTAACGAATTGATGCGTCGTCCAGAGGTTCTCGTTCCCGTCGAAGACTTACTCGGTCCAGACATCATGATTTGGTCGAGCCATCTCTACCCGAAGGAGCCGGGCGACGGACTTTTTATCTCCTTGCATCAGGACCCCGAGAATTGGGGGCGTGACAGTAGCAAGATTCTCACAGCTTGGATCGCATTGACTGAGGCGAGCGAGGAAACCGGCTGTATGTGCATGTTGTGCGGGAGCCACAAGGAAGGTATCGCGCCGTATCGCGATACCTGGGACCCAAACAACATCCTGACGCGCGGTCAAACGATTGACGCCGAGATTGATGAAAATTAAGCGGTTTGGACGATCCTCCAACCGGTTGAGGCCTCCTTTCATCATGTTGATATGTGGCATGCTTCGAAGCCGAATGAAACGTCGACAAGGCGGGTCGGCTTAGCGCTCCGCTATATTACACCCGAAGCCCGCCAGGAACGTGTCGATACAGATTTCGCGACCTTGCTACGAGGGGAGGACCGCTATGGTCACTTCCAGACGGAAGCACATCTGGCGGAGACCATGCATCCCGATGCCGTTGCAGAGCGCCAGCGGATAGCCAACACTCAAGGTCAGATTTACCTGAAAGGCACCGATCGTGCGGGAGAGGCCGGTCTGGTCGAGACTAATGAGGCTCGATATTCAGAATAAAATATTGACCGTCAGATCGGAAGCGCAATGCGTTATCCGGAATGATGGTCAGACAAAGTGGTTTGCCTGCTATTTCACCGTCAGCCCTGAATCGACTGGGAAAACCTGACCGGTCACCAGACGTGATTCGTTGGAAGCGAGATAAACGGCCATTTCCGCGATATCCATCGGTTCGCCGAAGCCTAGAACATGCATTGCCTGGAGCTTGTCTTTGACCGCCTGATCGGAAAACAGGTTCTTCACCCTCTCGGTTAGGATGACGGTTGGCGCAATTGCGTTGACCCGAATCTTATCTTTGCCGTACTCGACCGCCGTTGACCGGGTGATTGCCGCAATACCACCTTTCGCGGCAGTATAGGCGTCGCGTCCCGGAAATGCCATCAATGCTGCGACCGATGACATGTTGATGATTGATCCACCACCGTTTGCCTGCATTGCAGGGATAGCATGGCGGCAGCCTAGGAACGTTCCGTAGAGATCCAGCTTAATCGCACGCCAGAACTCCTTGTCCGGCACATCGGCGATCGGACCATCGTCACTGGTCGAGCCACCAGCATTGTTGTGCAGGATATCTAGCTTGCCGAACTGATCCCGCGCTGCTGCAACTGTAGCGGCGACGCTGTCGTTTTCCGTGACGTCAGTCTGCACGAATATGGCTTCGCCGCCGCTGTTCCCCGCGCCCGCATTCGCCATCTCAGCGGTTTTCTGGCCCGCAGCGTCGTCGATATCCGCAACGACGACCTTGGCACCTTCGTCGACGAAGCGCGCTGTCGTTGCGCGGCCGATTCCGCCGCCGCCGCCAGTTACCACTGCCACCTTACCGTCCAACCTGTTCATCGTGTGCTCTCCCGAGTATGCCGTCCTGTACGAATTTGTGGTAAATTCCCATTCAGTGAAGGGCGCAATCGCCCCTCGCCATTCGATGAAAAAGGCGTATTATTGTCGGTGCGTAGAATCACCAAGCCCGATCAAATCCGCTAAAACACAAGTGTCGCAGACGAACATCTGATCTGCGATCTCGCGAATCAGACGATGGATCGCGAAAACTTTCGAGCGATGATGGTCGTCGATCGTTAAGACAATCGTTCGCGCGATTACGATGAGATCATTTCGGCGACGCACGTGCATTTTTGGAATTCGAACGACGAGAGCTACATCGATTTTAGTCAGCCGTTCGATATTGATACTGAAATCTCATGCTGCCGGAGCGCATCCAGGGGTCGCGCGGGGCCGTGCTCGAGCGGCTCGATGATGGGCAGCAGATCAAGCTCGGAAACGAGATCATGCATTGGCATGACTTCCAACATCATTCACGGCGAAAAGGGCGAACTCAATCTGTCGACAAGCCTTGCAGATATTCCGCTCGATGCTGGCGCCTAGGAATATGCGACAATTCAGGTGCGCGAAGAAGCGCGGCACGTCACGGGATTTACCTATTATTTGAGTACCCGTTGGGGTGCGGCTTATCCGGTCGCTGATGTGCTGGGAGATTTGCTCGACGACTTGATCAAGACCCCAGCTTTCTTCAAAAAGCTGGTCGGCATGCTGCTGCTGGAATGGCTTGCGATGAGCGCATTCGCAAACTTCCATAAGCCTGCCTGTGATCCGGTGTTTCGCAGTCTTGTGCAACTGGTCATGACGGACGAAGCTTTCCATCACAAGTTCGGAAAAATTTGGGCCGACAAAGCGGTCTGTAACCTCTCCGCCGAAGAGCGCGACCGGGTCGAGGATTGGGCTGCAGAGTGTTGCGGGTCTCTTCTCTTCAACCTCGTGAACATCCGTCAGAAACGGACGGTAACCGAACAGCACGGGCTGGATTGGGAGTGGGTGCGTGATGCGGTCCGCGTGACCTACAACGACACCGAGCAGCGCAACGAACTCAAGGATGGCAACAATGTCTTCCGGGTGTTGGCCAAGGCTCTAATTTTCGTCGGCATCATTACCTATCGCACAAAGTGCGTGTATGCGGAATGGGTCAACATGAAGCGGTTGGACTCGGGAGAGCACGACATTCCGGGTATCTCCGCCGCCATTGAATGCATCTAGGATTTGCGCCGGATCAACGCCAACCGCAGGGTTATCGGGTAGAAATTCTAGTCTAAGCGCCGGCGTATCAATCGGAACACATCATGGAACATTTCCGGGGTGAGGCGTCCGGTGTTCGTGTTGTAGCGCGAACAATGGTAGCTATCGACCAAAAGAGGGCCATTCGAAAAGTCGTGTTCGGCCGCGTGACCGAACTTAAAAGCACTCTGCTTGTAGCCAAGGATCCGCAGAACCGAGTTATGCGCGATGGATCCAAGTGCCAAAATGATCTCTAGGTTCTTCATTGCCTCGATTTCGTCAATCAGGAAGGGGCGACAAGCATTGATTTCGGCGCCGACCGGTTTGTTCTCAGGAGGGACACAGCGTACCGCGTTGGTGATGCGGCAATCACGCATTTGTAGCCCGTCATCAGGCGCTGCGCCGTATTCGCCCGCCGCAAATTTGAAAGTAGACAACGTCGGATATAGTAGGTCGCCGGCGTAATCTCCAGTAAATGGGCGGGCCGTCCGGTTCGCCCCTTTCAGACCAGGAGCGAGGCCGACGATCAGAAGCCGCGCGCTCAGTGGACCGAAACTATTGACCGGTGCATTGTGGAAATTAGGATGGAGCTCGCGGTTCTTTAGCCTGAATTCAGCCAACCGCAGGCAAAGCGCACAGTCGCGACCCGGCAATTCAAGCGACATTGTTGGGGCAAACTAGACTGTTTCAACGATCGGCTCATCGTCGTAATCGTCGTAGAAATCCTGTTCTATACCGTCTGTTTCGTCGCGATCGGTGTTTCGCGCTTGGAGGCCACGGCTAATTTCCGAGGCCAAGTCCTGCAACTCGATGAATTGATCGGCTTGCCGTCGCAGTTCGTCGGCGACCATGGGCGGGGAAGATTTGACAGTGCTAACGACACT
>CAXGSZ010000325.1:0-3970 GCA_964012455.1 uncultured Alphaproteobacteria bacterium | reverse complement strand
ATCGAGCTGTGTGCCAGTGCTGCATAGACTTTTGGCGTGTTGATATCGCCAGATAATTCACCAGCGAAGCCACCGTTAACGGTACCATCAGGGTTTTGTTGTTGGGTATCCACGTCCATATCAATATGGAATGAAGCCTTAACGTCTTTGTTGACGCTTGAAGAACCTTTGATGTCGATACCAGATTCCGATTGGCCGTGCTCACCATGGCGAACGCGCTCACTGGAACCATCATCAACGTAAAAGAACGCACGCTGAATCTGACCAGATATTGCTACGGACGCTTTGGATTTGCTCTGCCAAACTTTCGTATGGCCGTCTGCATATGCTTGCCCTGAAAACGCAAGCGCGGCAGTTCCAGCCATAAGTACATGCCGTAACTTTAACTTCATTGAGAGAACTCCCATTAAAAAATAACAATCAGCCTAAATATGGCCGACGACAGATAAGAGAACAAACCGCTTGTGCTTGGCGGCCGTGATTTCAGCAATTGGTGTTGCGTTTTTGCAACATGCATGTAGGCGGCCAAAGTTGAAAGCTAGTTCTATGAGATTTTTATCGAATCGTAGCATCGTAGTCGCTAAGCGGTATCGTTCTCCCTTGCCGAGCCGGTTCGAACCGGAACAACTAGTGGAACCATTAAGTCAACTGAGTATTGGCTCAAAGATCCACAATTTGAAATTTTGGCGGACTTTCGGTGATTCCGGTCATTGGTATCTCGCTTACCTTGGATTACTCGACAATCGTGTTTGTGCGTGACTTCGCCAGTGGTCGCAGCTACCAACCTAATCAGGAGTTTTGCGGGCCCCCGCGATTGTGCGCGGCTGACATCGCTGAATGCAAGTGGACGTTAGACGCCGCAATGTCGGAGCATAACAAGTATTAATTTGGATATGAGCTAATGTAGAACTTTGCATTATTGATTTGCTTTCAATGATATTTAAGTAAAAATGTAATAAAATACTATAATAATAAGCAGTTTATTTATTTTTATCGGTCATTCCAATTATTATGCGCGCAAAATTTATTTTTGGTTATATAACTATAAAAGACTACTTGGAACCAGTTTGAAGGGAGTGAACCCATGGTCGACAAAGTCACAAAATCCGAACAGGAATGGATGCAGCAGCTCACACCCGAGGAGTTTCAGATTTGTCGCCTCAAAGGCACGGAAAGACCATTTACCGGCAAGTACAACAGCGAAAAGTCCGCTGGTATATATAAATGTATCTGTTGCGGACATCCGTTGTTCGATGCGGGAACAAAATACGAATCCGGTTCGGGTTGGCCGAGCTTCTTCGCGCCGGTCGGCGAAGACGCCGTTGCCACGGAGGAAGATTTCTCGCATGGCATGCATCGCGTGGAGGTGATGTGCGCAAGATGTGATTCCCACCTCGGTCACGTCTTCGAAGATGGCCCAGCGCCGACGGGTCTGCGCTATTGTATGAATTCCGTCTCTCTTGATCTCGATAAGAAAGACGGCTGAAGATCGCGTGACGACGCGTCGCGTCGCGATGTCGCGCAAGGCGCTAGATCAATTCGCCGAGGCAGACTATAAATCCATATTGATCATACGGCTCGAATTGCCGCTGCTCTCGATTTATCGACGCAAGCTCGGCGATTTCTTTTGGTTTTTGTTTCGTTTGAACGTCGGTGGCGGAATCTCCGCCCTATGCGAGTGAGGAAAACAAGTGTCGGACGCGGATAAGGATACCCCAGAAGCTTCTGAGGATGAGGAACACTCGTCGGAAAAGAAGCGCCCCGCAAGACGCCGGTTCGGCGTCCGTTACTTCATTATCGGCCTGGTGGTCATTGTCGGTGGGATCTTCGCCTTCCGCGAAGTCCATCAGCGGCTGATCTACGTTTATGAATACGATGCCAGGATCGCCGGCGACATGGTCACGGTCAGTAGCCGGGTAGCTGGATGGGTCACCAAGCTGCCGGTATCGGAGGGTGAGCTGATCGACGGCGATCAGATGCTGGTCAAGATCGATGATCGCGAATCGCGCCTGTTGATCAAGCAATTGCAGGCACAGAAAGACGCCATTGCGGCGCATCGCGCTCGATTGGTATCCGAGCGCAAGCTTGTCGACAGCCAGACCGAGACGCGGGTCAACACCCAGCTTGCCGCTGTCAATGCGGCCGCGGCCACGGTTTCTTCTTTGAAACCTCAGCTGGATAATGCCAAGTCGCAATTGGAACAGGATAAAGCCTTGTTCCAGAAGAAGGTCATCGCCCGCCGCCAATTCGATCAAACCCGCACGACGATGCAGCGGATCGACGGTGAATACCGTACGCGGGTCGCGGAACTGGAAGAAGCCCGGAATAAGTTGCGCGAAGCACGAGCGGATCGTCAGCGGCTCTCCGTTCTCGACAGCGAGATAAATATTCTCGTTCATGAAGAGGACGAATTGCAGGCGCAGCTCGAACGTCAGCGGCTCGACCTCAAGGACCGGACGATTGGAAGCCCGGTCCAAGGCGTTGTTGACCGTGTCTTCGTCGAGGAAGGTGAATACGTGACGCCGGGGCAGCGCCTTTTATTGGTCCACGACCCGAAGGAGGTCTGGATCGACGCGAACGTGAAGGAAACCGATATTCGTAAAGTGAAGATCGGTCAGACGGTCGATGTTACCGTGGATGCCTTTCCCGACAAGAAATTCGCGGGCAGGGTCATCGCGATCGGTAACGCCGCGACCAGTGAATTCGCGCTCCTGCCGACCCCGAACCCGAGCGGCAATTTCACCAAGATCACCCAACGCCTTCGCGTGCGCGTCGCTATTGATCAGGAGCAGAACCTACTTCGGCCCGGCATGATGGTCGAAGTGTTCATTGATGTCAGATAGCGTCGAGGTTTTATTCGAACGCTATGGACCAGCTTATCGCTGGTTGGTGATTTTCACCGGTATGAGCGGCGTAATCGCGATGGTCCTCTCAGCCACCATCGCCAACGTCGCCGTCCCCAGTGTGATGGGTGCGTTCGGGGTCGGACAGGATCAGGCGCAATGGATGGCGACGGCCTTCATCGCCACGATGACGGCAGGGCAATTGCTCAGCGCGTACTTGATCGCCGCCTTCGGGCAACGTCTCGGCTTTTCCCTGCTGATTATCGTGTTCTTCGTCGGCACCATGATCGCGGTAACAAGCACGAACATCACCGTTCTCTCAATCGGACGGATGATCCAAGGCGTATGCGCAGGCGCGGTTCAGCCGCTTGTCTTGGTGACCGTCTTTGGCGTCTTCAAACCGGATCAACGCGGTATGGCCATGGGAATATTCGGCATGGCCATCATGCTAGCGCCCGGTCTTGGCCCCGTGGTCGGCGGCATCGCCATCGACCATCTAAGTTGGCGGCACATTTTCCTTATCCCCCTGCCGCTTTGTCTGCTCGGGTTCGTACTTGGCAATTTTTTCATGCCGGAGAAGACGGACGGAAAGAAAGCGCCCCCATTCGATTTCGTTGCGTTGGGTGTGTTGATTGCGGGGCTCTTCTGCATCCTAAGTTATATCGCGAACGGACATCGCTTCGGCTGGATCTCCAACCAGTCGCTGATGACGCTTTTGGGCGGTTGTGCGCTCCTGTCGTCTTTCGTCTGGACCCAGCTTAAGGCCGAGGAACCGCTGCTCGACCTGTCTTTGTTCTCCAACCCTCAATTTACGTCGGCGGTCGCAGTCGGCGTCGTATTTGGCGCGGGGAACTTCGGCGTGAGCTATGCAGTCCCGGTATTTGTGCAAACGGTCCAGGGGTTTACGGCTACGAAGGCGGGATTCGTTCTGGTGCCGGCGGGCATCATGCTGATGTGTTTATTTTCATTTACCGGTAGGCTGGCTGATCGTGTGCCCAACGACCTTCTTATAATTTTCGGGCTGGGTACCTTTGCGGCGGGAGCCCTTCTCATGATGGGTGCGGACGTGAACACCCCATTCTGGAGCGTCGTTATTTTCGTCATGATCGGACGGTTCGGGCAAAGCC
>CAXGSZ010000324.1:0-3976 GCA_964012455.1 uncultured Alphaproteobacteria bacterium | reverse complement strand
TTCTGATGCGAATGCTGCATCCGAGCGTCCGAAGAACGCAGATTCGGTCGTCGCGGCTTCTGATACCTCGCCCAAACAGGATCAACCGTCAGAACGAACGAGCCAGGGTCTTTCACCCACAGTCTGGGTTATCGGAGTGATTGTCGCGGTCTTGGCACTCGTCTTTCTTTTCCAAGGCATTTAACGAATTGTTCAGAAGATTCTGCTTCGCCGCTTGACCTAGCAATCACGGAGTTCCAGAGTCTAACTGACCGGATGAATACACTTACGTGATAGGCTAGTTCGCATTCAGCGGTGGAAAAAGGGGACCGACAGGCGCGGTCTAAGTCCAGGGAGGAAAACTCGTTGACACATTCCGTTTCTATGACGGTGAACGGCAAGTCTGTAAGCGGCGAGGTAGAGTCGCGTACGCTTCTGGTTCAGTTCCTGCGGGAGAATTTGCGCCTTACCGGTACTCACGTCGGTTGCGATACCAGCCAATGTGGTGCTTGTGTCGTTCACAAGGACGGACAGTCTATCAAAAGCTGCACAATACTGGCCGCACAGTGCGACGGTGCCGACGTTACAACGATCGAAGGTCTCGCTGACGGCGACACCCTACACCCAATGCAAGAAGCATTTCGCGAAAACCATGGACTGCAATGTGGCTTCTGCACACCCGGTATGGTGATGAGTGCACTGGACTTGGTGAAGAATAACCCGGATCCCAGCGAAAAAGAAATCCGGGAATGGCTTGAAGGCAATATCTGCCGCTGCACCGGCTACCATAACATAGTGAAATCGATTAAGGCCGGCGCCGACAGCATGCGGTAAAAAATAACGAGTGCGGCAGGCCATAAAGGACGCGGCGGCCTAAACCGAGCCGGACAGTAAAGGAGCACGATATGTACGACTTCACATACCAGCGCGTTGGCTCAGTTGATGATGCCGCCGCCAAGGTCAAGGGAGCGGATGACGCCATGCTGATGGCGGGCGGAATGACCCTCATCCCGACGCTCAAGCAACGCCTCGCTCAACCGTCCGACATTGTTGATTTGTCCGGAATTTCCGGGCTCATAGGCATATCCATCGAAGGCGATAATGTTGTAGTTGGTGCGATGACGACACACGCGGCGGTCGCTGCTTCTGCCGATGTTAAATCCAAAATTCCCGCCCTTGCCGAACTGGCGGATGGAATTGGAGACCCTCAGGTTCGCAATCGTGGCACGATTGGAGGCTCAATTGCCAACAATGACCCAGCGGCGGATTATCCTTCAGCCTGCGTCGGTCTCGGGGCGACGATCGTGACCAACCAACGCGAGATTGCAGCGGATGACTTCTTCACCGGCTTATTTGAAACCGCACTGGATGACGGTGAGGTCGTTACAGCCGTGAAGTTTCCGGCTCCGTCGAAAGCCGCCTATATGAAATTCCCCAATCCAGCCTCGCGTTACGCGATCGTTGGCGTCTTCGTGGCTCAGGGGAGCGACGGTGTCCGTGTTGCGGTAACAGGCGCTGGACAAGATGGCGTTTTTCGCGTTTCCGAAATGGAAAGCGCACTCACGAGCGACTTCTCGGCTGACGCCGTTGCGAATATCTCTATACCGGACGGCGATTTGAACTCCGATATTCATGCGAGTTCAGAATATCGTGCGCACTTGGTCACCGTGATGGCAAAGCGGGCCGTCAATAACGCCAGTTCAGGTGATTGATGCTGTTTCATTGAGCGAATTGCTCCGGTCGTGCTTCGAAAGGGCTATTCCGTTTTAATGTTTAAATAATATCAAATTGTTTACTTTGTTCGCATTATGCCCTGGCATATCTGTACTATTTCCAGCACTAAACGAGAATATAATTGGAACAAAAGCGTCTAAATCGATCAATTCTTATGCTGCCAAACCCCGCATTCAATTGGCCCTCGGACTAGTTTATGGAACGGCAATAGCGCAGCCCCGTCCTCCAGAAATGCCCAATTCAAACCCAAAATAATGCCAGTATGACAACACAGATACCCGAGACCATTGACGATACGATCGAACTACTGGAATCCGGTAACTATATCTCTGACCGAAGCCTCGCTACCGCGCTTCATCTATCACTAACGCTAAAACGTCCATTGTTCCTCGAAGGTGAGGCCGGCGTCGGGAAAACAGAGATTGCGAAAGTCCTGTCCGAAACTCTCGGACGGAGATTGGTTCGCCTGCAGTGTTATGAAGGTTTGGATGTCGCCTCCGCGGTATACGAATGGAACTATTCGCTGCAGATGGTCGAAATCAGACTCTCGGAAGCAGTCGGCGATCGCGACAGGAATAGCCTTGAGGACAGTTTGTTCAGCGAGAAATTCCTGATCAAACGTCCGCTCTTGCAGGCTCTAGAGCCTTCGATGGACGGCCCGCCAGTGCTTCTGATCGACGAATTGGACCGTACCGACGAACCATTCGAAGCATTCTTGCTAGAAGTCCTTTCAGACTATCAGGTCACAATCCCGGAAATCGGCACAATCGCGGCGGAAAAACCGCCAATCGTCATCATTACGTCGAACCGAACGCGTGAAATTCACGACGCACTCAAACGCAGGTGCTTCTACTACTGGATCGACTACCCCGATGCGGAACGCGAATTGGATATCCTCAAGGTCAAAGCGCCAACAGCACCAGAGGCCTTGTCGCAACAAGTTGTCGCTTTTGTACAAAAGCTGCGGGAACTCGATCTTTTTAAGCAGCCCGGCGTCGCTGAGACGATTGATTGGGCACATGCGCTTACACAGCTCGACTGCTTGACCCTCGATCCCGATACGATCAACAACACGCTTGGTACACTCCTTAAATATCAGGATGACATCGAGAAAATACGCGGCAGCGAAGCGAGCCGGCTTCTCGGAGAGATTAAGAACGAAATGATGATGGCGCAGAGCGCATGAACGCAACGGGCCAGGAAAAAGGCGGCCATATAGCCGCCAACATCATGCATTTCGCGCGCGTTTTACGGGCGGCGGGCCTGCCGATTGGCCCGGGACAGGTGATTGATGCGGTCCAGGCGGTCAAATCGACTGGTCTCGGTCGACGCGATGATTTTTATTGGACCCTGCATGCTGTCTTCGTAAACCGGAGAGATCAACGCGAGCTGTTTGATCAAGCATTCCATATTTTCTGGCGGAATCCTCAAATTCTCGAACGGATGATGTCAATGATCCTGCCCTCGGCGGAGCTGGGGCAAGCTGAAAAACCGGAGGCGGAAGTCTCGCTGCGAATTGCGGAGGCGCTTGCCGCCGGTGCATCGCCACAGGACGAAATAAGTACTCGTGAGTCCGAAGAGATCGAATTCGATGCGACACTAACCTTTAGCCGCGAAGAAGTCCTCCGGGAAATCGATTTCGAAAAAATGTCTGCCGCCGAAATTGAAGCCGCAAAAGCCGCGATGCGCCGAATACGATTACCAATCAAGGATATACCTACACGGCGCTTCCGTACCGACAAAGCCGGTGCACGTGCCGATATGCACGCCACGCTAAGAGCCGCCCTCCGATTTGGTGGTGATGTAATTCCGATGAGATGGCGTTCCCGTAGGCGCCGTACGCCCCCCCTAGTTGTGCTATGCGATATTTCGGGATCGATGGAACGTTACGCTAGAATGCTGCTTCATTTCTTACATGCAATCACCAATGATCGCGATCGCGTGCATACGTTCCTGTTCGGAACGCGGCTTACAAACGTCACAAGATATCTGAGATATAGGGATATAGATATCGCCCTGGATAAAATTGCCGAAGCGGTCGTTGATTGGTCCGGCGGAACGCGGATCGGACAGTGCCTTTACGAATTTAATCGGGATTGGTCCCGGAGAGTACTCACGCAAGGCGCATTGGTAATCTTGATAACCGATGGCCTCGACCGAGAAGGTGGAGATGGGCTGCCGAAAGAAATCGATCGGCTTCACCGATCATCGCGGCGCTTAATCTGGCTGAATCCCCTTCTACGCTACGAACAATTTCAGCCAA
>CAXGSZ010000323.1:0-3993 GCA_964012455.1 uncultured Alphaproteobacteria bacterium | reverse complement strand
CGTCCCGAAGGCGGGTATTTTCTTTGAGCTGAACTGCCAGCGGGCATTTCGGCCGAGAAACTCGTCGAACGCAGGATCGTGCACGGTGTCGGAGTCAGCCTCGGTCTTGTCCTTTTCCCGATTCCGATCCTGGGCATTTCCTTCGCCTTGCATACAGCTATGTGGGTGTCGACGACATCCGCGAAGGCCTCCGCCGATTGGGCAAGGCCTATCGCGAGGTGGCCGGATAGGCGCATGTCTTCCCCATTACCCTGTTCGGTGGACTGTTGAATGCGGCGGGCTGCCTACCGCTTTGCTTGAGCGCGAACAATGGATGACCAATGAGCGGTTGCGACCTATAGTTTCTATCCGGACTATTATTTCAGAGGCCGTCCATGACCGCCGAGATCGTTCGTTCCGCCTGCCCGCACGATTGTCCGAGCGCCTGCGCATTGGAAGTCGAACGACTCTCGCCGACGCGTATAGGGCGCATTCGCGGAAATTCTGAACTCCCGTTCACTGCCGGCGTTGTCTGCGAGAAGGTCGGCCGATATGCCGAACGGGTCCACCACCCGGATCGTCTCTCCTATCCGATGCGGCGGGTCGGCGCGAAGGGCGAAGGCCGGTTCAAGCGGATCAGCTGGGATGAAGCGCTTGACACGATAGCTAACGCCTTCCGTGTGGCATCCGAGAGACACGGGCCCGAATCGGTCTGGCCGTATCATTCGGGCGGCACGCTCGGCATCATGCAGCGGTTCGGTATGGAGCGGTTGAGCCGGACCCTTGGGCATTCCGGCATGAAGGGAACGATTTGCGTCACGCCTGCCGTCTCTGGTTGGCAGGCAGGTGTTGGCGTACAGCGGGGTGTCGACCCGATGGAAATCCAGGAGGCCGATCTTATCGTGGTTTGGGGCGGCAATCCGGTCCACACTAACGTCAACCTGATGAGCCACATCCAGAAGGCGCGTAAGACGCGTGGCGCGAAGCTGGCCGTGGTCGACGTTTACCGGACGGCGACGATGGCCTCGGCGGATATTGGCCTCGTCTTACGGCCCGGAACGGATGGTGCGCTGGCCTGTGCGATCATGAACGTTATGCTGGCCAATGGGTTGACGGATGACGCGTATTTAGCTGAGTACACTGATTTCGACGACGGGGTGCGGGCGCATCTTGCCGAGAGAACGCCGGAATGGGCGGCGGAAATCACCGGGATTGATGCGGCATCGATTGCCGATTTCGCGCGGCTTTATGGAAGCACGGAGAAGGCCTTCCTGCGCTTCGGTGTCGGGTTTACCCGAAGCGGTAACGGCGCTACGAACATGCATGCGGCAAGCTGCCTGCCGGCGGTAAGCGGTGCGTGGCAACATCGTGGCGGGGGCGCCTTTTTCACCAGCCTCGACATCTGGGATCTCAATACGACCCTCGCCCATGCGGCGGACCGGGCGGGAACCGTCACGCGTATCCTCGACCAATCCCGCATTGGCGCGATCCTCAACGGCGATCCGGATGCCCTAATGGGTGGGCCTCCGGTCAAGGCAATGCTAATCCAGAACTCGAACACGGCTTTGGTGGCATCAGACACGGCTGCAGTGCGTCGCGGTCTCTCGCGCGACGATCTCTTCGTCTGCGTGCACGAGCATTTCCTGACCGCGACGGCCCGTTACGCAGATATTCTCCTCCCGGCGACAATGTTCCTGGAACACGATGACATTTACATGGGATGGGGACACACGGCACTCACCGTGGGGCCGCGGGTGCTGGAGCCCTTCGGCGAATGCCGCAGCAATGTCGATGTTGTGAATGCACTGGCCAAACGACTCGGCGCGGACCATCCGAGTTTCAATATGTCCGCCTGGGAGTTGGTCGAAGTGACGCTTGAGGCTTCCGGCAAAGTTAATGCATGGGCGGCCGCAGAGCGCGGCTGGATCGACTGTGCGCCATCCTTCGAAGACGCGCATTTCCTGTCGGGATTTCCCCAGCCGGAGGGACGCTTTCGTTTCCGTCCTGATTGGGCCTCCATCGGCCCGCATTACGCGGGCATGCCCGACCTACCGGATCATTGGGAAGCGCGCGCAAAGACAGGCCCCGAGACTCCGCTGCGCTTGGTAACCCCGCCGTCACGGACCTATCTCAACTCATCATTCACCGAGACGCCCGGATCGCAGCGCCGTGAAGGGCGGCCGACGGCGGTCATACATCCAGAAGATGCGGGGGCCTGCGGCGTGGCCGATGGCGGGTGGGTGCGGATCGGCAACTCCAAGGGCGACCTGCGCATGCGGGCCGATATTTCGGAATCGGCGCTTGCGGGAACCGTGATCGCCGAAGGTGTTTGGCCGGACGACGCTTATGACGGTGGTGTCGGCATCAATCTCCTGATCGACGCCACTCCTGTTGCGCCGGCTGGCGGCTCCGCCTTCCACGACACCGCAATCTGGCTGCGGGGGGAACCTGCGACGGAGGTATTGGATGCCGCAGACTGACGCGCAATGCATCTGCGGCGGATGACGTAATCGAGACAATATCGCATTGCGATCCACACAGAAATTGAAGGAGAAGATCCATGGCCGTTCAGACAAGAACCATCGACTACGCCGACGGCGCCGCCGCGCTTGAGGGCTATTTTGCCTGGGATGGTTCGGCCTCTGGCCCGCGCCCGGGCGTGCTGATCGTGCATGCATGGGCAGGCCGCAGCCCGTTCGAAGAAAATGCCGCGCGCAAACTTGCCGGTCTTGGGTACACGGCATTGGCGATGGACGTGTATGGCAAAGGGGTACTGGGCGGTAGTCCGGAAGAGAATACAAAACTCATGGCGCCCTTTCAGGAAGACCGCGCCATGCTACAGAATCGGCTGAAGGTAGGCTTGCAGGTACTCCGTGATCAGGCGGAAGTGAATGCCAGCAAGGTTGCCGCGACCGGCTACTGCTTCGGCGGGCTCTGCGTTCTGGATCTCGCGCGGACGGGGGAGGACTTCCAGGGTGCAGCGAGTTTCCATGGCCTATTCAACAAGCCGGGCAATACCGACGGCAACGCCATCAAGGCCAAGGTTCTTGCGCTGCACGGCTGGGATGACCCGATGGTACCGCCGGCGGATGTCGTGGCCCTCGCCGAGGAACTCACCGCGAGCGGTGCGGATTGGCAAATCCACGGCTACGGAAACACGCTCCACGCGTTCACGAACCCGGAGGCCAACGCGCCGGATATGGGCGCCATGTACCAGGAAGATGCCGACCGTCGGTCCTGGCAGGCGATGGAGAACTTCCTGGCCGAAGTGTTCGCTTGAGCGAATTGCTGGTCGGCCACGAATTCCCGCGGCCGTAATTTACTTGGCGACAAGCAGTTAAGGGCGCGGGGAGACCTGGGGGGGTATGGATTCTTGAATTCGCAGAACAAATTTGGAGCCGAAATGACCCGCTGTTTCCGGCGACAAGGACTGCCCCGTGAACGGAACACCATGAAAAGCAGTCGGTCTAAAGCGTAAGCACTGTACTACGATGGAGCCGAAGCAGAGGCTTCTAACAAAAAAACCCATTCCTATACGATGTAACAAACAAATGATCAGGAGGATAAGAAACGGGATAAAAATAAGAAAGATTTACGAGGCGTATAAAATCACCGCTAAATTTTCCAAATCTGGTAAGCCTATATCGGTTAAAAAGGAACAAACAGCTTAAAGACAGGATATTGATATGCCTGAAATACAGCGTCGATTAGCTACAATATTAGCCACTGACTGTGTAGGCTACAGCGCTTTGATGGTTAAAAACGAAGTCGGTGCCCTTGAAAGCGTAATAGCCTGCCGAAAAATTATCGAAACGACGATTAACGATTATGGCGGCCGTGTTTTCAACACCGCTGGAGATTCGGTCATAGCGGAATTTAATAGTCCAGTGGACTGCGTTAATGCAGCTATAGATTTCCAAACCCTACTCTCCGACCGAAATAATACTGCTAAAGATATAACAAAAATGAATTTCAGAGTTGGAATTCATTTAGATGATGTGATCATTGAAGGTG
>CAXGSZ010000322.1:0-3996 GCA_964012455.1 uncultured Alphaproteobacteria bacterium | reverse complement strand
AGCGCCGCCATCAAGGCCTCCCGGATCGCTTTTAGTTTCCGTTCATGCTCTATCTTCATGCCAAACACGTCCTTGGCGTAGAACACATCAACAACCTCTTCACCAAAGGTCGAAATCTTCGCTGAGGCGATCTGCAGGCCGACTTCTGACAGCGCGCGGGTAACGTCGTAGAGCAATCCCGGTCGATCGAGGCCGTTGACCTCAATGACTGTCCTGGTGTGTGAGGCCTTGTTGTCGATCAGTACACGAGGCACCACCGTGAATACCTTCATACGGTTTGGCAATCCCCTCATCTTCGTAAGTTCCTGGTCCGGGCGCAGTTCGCCGGCGATGGTCTTTTCGATATTGTCGAAAACGCGATCCAGCTTGGCAGACTGGCTAGGTGCGGAAGAATCCTGATCCTGTACCCAGAACGTATCCAACGCCATGCCGTCGTTTAAAGTGTTGATGCGGGCGTCAACGATGTTCAAGCCGCTCACGGCAATCCCCCCCGCGATCGCGCTGAACAGGCCCGGGTGGTCGGCGGCGAAAACCGTCAACTCCGTCACATCCTTGTAGGTGTCGATCTGATGATCGAATGCAATAGGAGCATTGCGCTCCTGTGCATAACGGACGAAACCCGCCTGACGTGCGAGTGCGGCAGTGTCGAAGGCAAGCCAGTATCCCGGCGGGCCCAAAGTGCGGAATACCTCGAACTCTTCGTCGCTCCAATCGTGAAGCGCTTCCCTTACCCTTTCTTGCGCGTCGGTAACCGCGCGGTCGCGGCGGTCCACCGCAAGGCCACCGGTCAGCACGTCCTCGGTCCGGTAGAAGAGCTCCCGCAATAATGAGGCTTTCCAGCCGTTCCAACGCCCTGGCCCGACCGCGCGGATATCGGCCACCGTAAGGCAGAGCAATAGCCGCAGGCGTTCCGGCGATTGCACCAGATCCGAGAAATCCGCGATCGTCTTGGGGTCTGACAAATCCCGTTTGAAGGCAGTGTTGCTCATCGCGAGATGGTATCGTACGAGCCAGGTGACCGTCGCCGTCTGTTCCGAGTTCAGACCCAAGCGCGGGCACAGCCTCTCAGCGACCTTCGCGCCAAGCTCCGAATGATCCCCTCCCCGGCCCTTCGCTATATCGTGCAGCAATACCGCAACATAGAGAACCTCACGCGACAAGACCTTATGTATGATCTCGCTGGCGAGGGGGTGGTCGTCCATCAGGAGCCCCTGCTCAATGCGGCTGAGGATGCCGATTGCACGGATCGTGTGCTCGTCGGTCGTATAAACGTGGTACATGTCGTACTGCATCTGCGCGACGACTCGGCCAAAATCACTCATGAACTTGCCAAAGACACCTGCCTCGTTAAGACGCCGCAGGGCCGTCTCCGGACTCTTTTCCGATGTCAGGATGCGCATGAAACGCGCGTTGACATCCTCATCGTACTGCATCGCCCGGCCAATCTGCTTGAGGCTGCGCGTGATTAGATGGAGCGCGTTTGGGTGAATATCCAATTCGTGGCGCTGCGCAACTTCAAAAATGCGCAACATGTCGAATGGGTCTTCCCTGAAGTGCTCTTTCCGATCGACGTTCAACCGCCCGCTCTCGACCTTAAAGCCTTCGACCTCGCGGGAAAACAATCCGAAGCTCGGTAAGCGCGCGGCCCAGCTCCGTTGCTGACGGGCCTCCAAGGAGGCGCAAAAGATACGCGTGAGGTCCCCAACATCTTTCGCCACAAGGAAATAGTGCTTCATGAATCTTTCGACGCCGGAAACGCCCTCCCGGTCGACATAACCCATCTCACGCGCCAATTCCGGCTGCAGGTCGAAGGTCAATCTCTCTTCCGAGCGTCCCGAGAGATAGTGCAAGTAACTACGGACGGTCCAAAGAAACTTCTGCGCCTTGTCGAACCGCGCGAGTTCCGCCTTCGAGAAAACACCCTCTTCACGCAATTGGCCGATCGTCTCGCAGCGGTACAAGTACTTCGCAATCCAGAACAGTGTATGCAGATCGCGCAAACCGCCCTTACCGTCCTTGATGTTCGGCTCCAGCACATAGCGGGTATCGCCCATGCGGTCGTGGCGTTCATCGCGCTCTTGCAGCTTCGCCTCGACGAACAGCCCCTTACCCTTTACCACTTCTTCGAAGAACCGATGGCGCAATTCGTTGTGCAGTTTCTGAACGCCCCATATGTATCGCGATTCCAGCAATCCCGTCCGGATCACCATGTCGTCCTGGGCCTGTCGGATGCAATCGTCCACCGAACGGGTTGCGTGACCGACTTTCAGGCCAAGATCCCAAAGTGAGTACAGGACATACTCAATCACCTGTTCGGTCCGCGGTGTGGTTTTGTAGGGCAGTAGGAACAGCAGGTCGATATCCGAGTGGGGCGCCAGTTCACCCCGCCCGTACCCGCCATAGGCAACAATGCATAGCTGGTCGGCGGAAGTCGGGTTGGCCGCGGTATAAAGACGCTCCGTGGCGATGTCGTGAATAACGCGCACAACCTGATCGATCAGGAAGCAGTGCCCGCGAACTGCCGCCTCACCATCCTGATCCTTCTCGAAGCGGTCGCGAATTTTGGCGATACCGGCTGAGAGCGCTTCGCGGTAGGCGTCGAGCACGACACTTGCTCTTTCGGATTCCGGCAAGTCCCCGGCAAGCACCGCTTCGACTTTTTCCTGCAGGCTAATCCGATCGACGATCAAGCGTCCGTTGCGCAACTCCGCCATGTTGGAGAACTTCGCTCGCCGAAAGGTCAAATGCAAGGATCAGTCGGAAATCAAAGTCCGCAACCGATAGAGTATGTCGAGTGCCTCTCGCGGTGTCAGGTCGTCCGGATTAAGGTCGCGTAGCGCTTCTTCCGCCTCCGACGATCCCGAACCGGCAGGTGGCGATGTCTCCGCAAGGTTTGCGAAAAGCGGCAGGTCTTCCGCGAGGCGCGTGATGGCACCGGATTGCTCCCCGCGCTCAAGTTTCTCGAGCACTTGCTCTGCCCGCAAGATTACCGGCGCGGGCAAACCGGCAAGGCGCGCCACATGAATGCCGTAAGACCGATCCGCCGCACCCGGTGCCACTTCGTGCAGAAAGACCACATCGCCCTGCCACTCCTTGACCCGCATCGTATAGGGTACACAGGCGTCGAGCCGCGCTGTCAATGCAACTAGCTCATGATAGTGAGTCGCGAACAGTGCGCGACAGCGGTTAGTCTCATGCAGTTGTTCGACTGTCGCCCAAGCGATGGAAAGCCCGTCATAGGTCGCTGTACCTCGGCCGATCTCGTCGAGAATCACCAGCGACCGCTCTGTCGCCTGGTTCACGATCGCCGCCGTTTCCACCATCTCAACCATAAAGGTTGAGCGCCCTCTCGCCAAATCGTCGGCGGCCCCGACCCTGCTGAACAATCGATCAACCACGCCGATCGTCGCTGCTTTCGCTGGCACGTAACCACCCATCTGCGCCAGGATCGTGATCAGCGCGTTCTGCCGCAGGAAGGTGCTCTTGCCCGCCATATTGGGGCCGGTCACGATCCACAGTCTTTGCTCTCGGGACAACTCACAGTCATTGGCGACGAAACCCGCCCCGCCAGCGGACGCCAGAGCAGCTGCGACCACCGGATGACGCCCACCTTCGATCACAAAGGACAGCGAATCATCAATACGCGGGCGGGCGAAACCCTGTTCCGACGCGAGGGCGGCTAACGCCGCGGCCACGTCAAGCCGCGCCATTGCAGCGGCGGCGAGCGCGATCACACCGGCCCTCGCGAGCACTTCCTCCGTAAGGACGTTGAACAGCTCGAGCTCGACCACGAGCGCCTTGTCACCCGCTGCAGATATGGCCCGCGCCAGGTCGCCAAGTTCGGTCGTAGTGAACCGCATCGCATTAGCCATGGTCTGACGATGAATGAATGTCTCTCCCAACTTGTCGGCGTTGCGCGCGGTCACCTCGATGAAATAGCCGAGCACATTATTATGTTTGATCTTCAGGTTCTCGATCCCGGTTTCCTTGCGGTAG
>CAXGSZ010000321.1:0-4015 GCA_964012455.1 uncultured Alphaproteobacteria bacterium | reverse complement strand
GCCGAGCGCATCAGTGATGCGCCAATAACGGGTTCGTAACTGTACCCGTTCATGCCCATCATTAACGATCTCCACGTGATACGCCCAGACGAAATGATTTTCGTCCGGTTCCGATTGATCGTCGAGGTAGAATGGTTTCACAACGACCTTAATGCCGCGTGTAACCGATTCGTATGCGCCAGTATCCAGGGTCCCGCTCCTTCGAGAAATCGAGACGTTCATATGGCGGGCCGACCGGCGCTTGTCCAGTCTCGCCGCGCCAAATTCCGTCAATCCGGCTGGGCGTCGGGATCGCGTTTCTTCAACAGAAATTTCTGCTCGCCTTCTAGAACCAGTTCACTGTCCTGATTGTGAATCGTCGATCGGATGTTTACGACGCCGGTCGACCGGTTGGCCTGCAAATCGACGATTTCGAGCATCGAATAAAGCGTATCTCCACTGTATACCGGCTTCAGAAACTTTGACGACTGCTCGATGAATCCGATCAGTGAGTCTTCGACGACAAAGGGGAACCAGCCCGCACCCGGCGCGGTCTGGATCAAGGTCTGAAATCCATGCGCCACCAGGCCGCGATGCCCGTGACGTTTGCAAAATTCTACGTTGTAATGAATCGGATGGTTGTCACCGGATGCAAGTTGGAAAGCGGAGAACAGCGCATCCGTCATTGTGCGGGAGGGAATATGGAATGTATCTCCAACCTTGAGGTCTTCGAAGTACTTAGATTCAAACGGCCTATGTGCCGCGGGGTCAAATGGCTTATTACTCATTTATACTCTCTGTTCTTTCTTCAACCGGGCAGAATAACTGCGCCAGAGGCTGCGAGGGCGTCTATTTCATCGGGCGCCATGCCCAATTCGGACAAAATTGGAGCCCCATGCTCACCGATAGCGGGCGCCACCAAGCTCGGATCGAATGTGGTTCCAGGTACAATCGGGATATCGACCGGACCGGAATCCGGCTGCTCGATCCGGCCAACGGCACCAATCCCGCGAACATGCGCGTCAGCCAGCCAGTCGCCGACCGAATTGATCCTATTGTTGAGAACCTCGTGTTCGCGGAGAATTGCGCTCCATTCGACGGTCGACCGTTGCGCCATAAGGTCGGTCATCATTGAAACCAGCTCTTCTGCATGCGTTCGTCGTTCGTCAAATCCCACATAACGCGGGTCGTTAGCCAATTCTGGCCGACCAATCGCCCTCATGAGGCGCGCAAAGTGCTCATTCTTGACCAAAGTGAAAACAAGCCAGCCATCGCTCGTCCGATAGGCGCCCGCAGGCGGGTTCATTCCCACCGGCTGCCCGTCTTCCAGCTGGTATTCGGCAATTTTTTGAGCCAGAAATGACGCTGTCGTCCGCATCAAATCGAACTGCATCCACTGACCGCCGGCACTGTCGCGCCGGCCGAATAACGCCGCCTGAACCGCCTGGAAGACGTGCAATGCGGCCGCCGTATCGACAGCAAGCATCTCTACCCGGTGCGGGATACCATCCACGCCGCGGTTGATATACATCAGACCCGAGAAAGCCTGCAAAACCGAATCGGTCGCCGGTCGATCTCGATACTCGCCAATCTGTCCGAATCCGCTGACCGATACGTACAAGACATCATTGCCGAGAGACCGTATCGCTTCATACCCGATGCCGAGCCGTTCTGCGACGCCTGGACGAAAACTCTCAAGAAAAACATCACATCCCTCGGCCAATCGATGAAGGACGGAAAGACCTTCCTCCTGCTTCAGGTTGAGTGCGATGCTCCGTTTGCCCCGATTGCCGACGATATGCAACGCGGTTTGGCCGGCGATATTGCGCCCAATATCTCGGCACCAGTCGCCTTGCGGCGGCTCAACTTTGATAACGTCCGCGCCGTAAAGCGCGAGCAATCCCGCACAATAGGGTGCGGCGAAACCTTGGCTGGCATCAAGGACCTTGAGGCCGCGATATGGTTTCCCAATATCCTGCATGGCGTTATTAGGTGATGGCCACGAGCCGGGATCAAGCTAAATCAGAAAAGTTAAGCGGCGAAACCATCGCGCCTTGTGTACGCATGAATAATGGTCTTGTAAATTTCAGTAATAAGTGTGCGTACGAACTCCATTACAGATCGCACATAGTACGGTTAGCCACTACAAGATCCACCGCCAAGTACGCAGAAAGCAGCACAATTAGGGTGGTTCAACGCCACGTTTTGTGCGGCTTTTGCCAAGCTCGCACCGAGTTCGAACTGCGGATCGTACGGCAAGAGCGTACATGGCAGTACAACAGAGTGTTTCGCGCCCTTTCGTTTTATGATCATTCGCGACGACGCACACATCATGTCGCTCGGATCGACATTCAATATTGACCAGCACGCTTCTGTAATTTCAGGGACATCACGGGTTTCGTCCATCTCAGGGAACAGAATCAATTGCGCCGGATCCTTCGCGTCGACGGCGATTTCAACAGATTCGCAAAGACGGGCAAAGCCCTCACGAAGCGCTGTTTCGCTCTCATGCCAAAATGTACGCCCGGCAAGGCAAACATTGAACCCGTTCTGTGTGAGCCACCGGAGGCCGATTAAGGCCTTTTCGAAAGCATTTTTACCGCGGTAAAGATTGTGGAGTGCCGGAGAATAGTGGTCGAGCGAGACACGAACCGCGATGCGTTTGCCATATCGTTCCTTGATTTCCAACAACGCATTCGCACACTTCATCATCGGCCGCATGGCATTGGTGAGAATCAAGACCCGGTAACCCCGCCCGGCTACGTCTGCGACCATCGCTGGAAATTCAGGATTCATAAACGGTTCCCCGCCGGTAAAGGCGATTTCCTCGACGTGTTTACCGACGATTGGAAGCTCATCCAAATAGGCCGCGACTTCTGCATGAGTCAAATAGACCAAACTGTCATTGGTCGGGCTGGATTCGATATAGCAATTACTGCAAGTAAGATTGCAGAGTGTCCCGGTATTGAACCATAACGTCTTCAGGGCATCCAAACGCACGGTCGCACGCGATTCACCTTTCGCCGTTATCTTTGGATCGCGGAATTTGCTTGCCTCCAGCTGAGGCGTTCCAACAGAATTTGCTTCGCTCATCGTGCCGCTAAAGTCGTCGCTAACGTTATGGAGAAGCGCGCCGCGCCCCTTCGCCGATTGAAAGGCATTAAATACTGAACCGCCGTGTTTTCACAATGCCTTTCCCCCAGGGGCGCTAGGATGTTGCCTAAAACGGATTTGTCTGTAGGGTGAATTCGGCGATTCCCATGGCTCCAATTGGAAGCTCCCTTTGAAACGATCTCTCGCGGCGCATCTAGACGCCATCTCGATAGACCCTGAGTTGCCGGAGCCACTTTATAGGCAGCTATATTTCGCTGTTCGGGACGCAATTCTGAGCGGGCGTCTGCGACCCGGGCAAAGGTTACCGGCAACCCGTGCATTCGCGACTGATCTTGGCCTTTCCCGAAACACCGTCGTCTCCGCCTTCGATCAATTGCTGGCGGAAGGATATACAGAGGGTAGGACCGGTGCCGGAACCTACGTCTCAACCACCCTGCCGGAAGAGCTGCTCAATGCCCGTGGCATGTCGGCGAGGCCGCGGCGAAAAGCGGCCTATCGGCGCGGTCCCTCGAAACGCGGCGCCTTTCTTTCGTCGATCAGCGGTCGGGGCTCTACTCGGCCGCGCGCTTTCTCGCCCGGAATTCCAGAACTCGCGGAATTTCCATTCGATGACTGGGCCCGTCTGCTCGGGCGGAAGTGGCGCCGACCACAGCGAAGTTTGCTCGTCGGCAACGATCCACTTGGATATGCGCCCCTCCGCGACGCGGTCGCCACTCATCTCGGCGCGGCCCGGGCGGTACAATGCAGCCCGGACCAGATCATTATCGTCTCCGGTGCACAGCAGGCAATCGATCTCACCGCCCGTGTCCTCATCGACCCTGGTGACTTGGTGTGGATGGAAGAACCCGGATTTCAGGGTGTGCGGGGTGCCCTACTCGCCGCCGGCGCGGAATTAGCGGCGATCGCCATCGACGAAGAGGGA
>CAXGSZ010000320.1:0-4029 GCA_964012455.1 uncultured Alphaproteobacteria bacterium | reverse complement strand
GAAACCAATTGATTGATCATATAGCCTGAGACCTTATTGTAGATTTAAATCTCTGTAACACGCAGGTGTATTGTTTCATTGAAGACCGTTAGTTCACGGAAGACGCTTACATATCTGATGCTTGCAATTGCGATCGTGGGCGGCGTTCTTTTGGGCTCTTTGACCGCGCGAATTGCTCTCGGCCCACATTTTGTTCACTATCTGTCTCGGTACCTGAATCAGCAGAAGTTAAACTACGTAGGTCCCAGTGGCCTGCAAACCTCGTTTTGCCACTGTCGCATGAACGACGGCATATGCCCCTGTACCTCGCAATCCCAGAATCCCTCCTATGATCACGAAATTTGGTCGCAGCTTGAAGCTATTGCGCCCACGAAGTTCGCCTCTGAACAAGTGAGCCAGACAATCATGGAAGCAACGGGCTTCAATACGATCGAACCGCAACGCAGTGAAGGTGGTGGACGTTTGGCTTATGGTGGAAAATCAACGTTTCTCGATGGAACACTCGAAGAGCTGTTTCTCGTCTATGAGCGACCAAAAATGCGGGTCCGTGCCCTATTCTCTAGGCGGCAAGACCCCACCAAGGCCCTATTGATTGTGACACCTGGGTCGTGGTCGACAAGCGAGCATATAATGGGGTTAAAGGACGACGACTACCATCTCGGCATGGGGCGACATTTTTTCGAAAAGGGAATTGATGTCGTTGCGTTCGATCACGGGAGCAATGGCCACATCGAGGCCTTGGCGAATGTCATTACGATCGTAGAAGGTACACAGATTTTTGGGCTCTGGGCGCGCAGCGTATGCGATCTGATGTCGAGGCTTGACATACGCCGTAAATACGAGCGGGTCGTCCTGTATGGCCTTTCCAGGGGAGGTCGATCTGCGGAATACGTCTCCGCTCTATGCACGGGATTTGACCTCGTAATTTCAGGCGATCACTTCATCTCCGACCAATACCATTCTTACCACTGGAATTCTATGTGGTCGGCAAAATACCTCAAGTATAGCTCCTGGTTTCTGCACAGGGTGCCTCTTGCAGGCCGCTTGACTAAGCCTGACTTGATGCACGCTGCTAAGAGCCCGATGGCGTATACGATCTACGAGAAACGGCAGCCCAAAATTCGTGAGACCATTGGGAGCGAATTTCACTTCTATGATGAATTGGAGGGGAATCGCCGATGGCGTTTCGTCTTCAAGAAGGTCAAAAAGCACGTCCCGGAACTCGAACAAATCGAACGAATGATCGCAGGTTCATGGACCGGAATCCGGGGATCTGGATTGTTAAGCCGGCGGCCCCCAAAATGAGGCGCGCACGTTCCTTAGACGTCAGTGCGGTCGCGATACTGTTTCTGGCAGCATCGATTGCCGGATTCACGATCAGTATTGGCTGGATGCACGGCGCGTTTTCGCCGTTGGCTGACACCTGGCGGAATTGGACATTTCCCCCAGCCGAGTCTGCAAAGGGATTTGAGGCAGACAGTTTCGCGAGGCTGAAATACCGCGAACCGAACCTGGAATTCCGTCCGCACCCGGACTTTAGGAAATTCCTACGTGACGCCTTGGCATTTGGCCGGATTACTCTTGTCCGGGAACTTCCACACGAAATAAAGCCCGTTTTGTATAGCAATACGTCCTTTGAAGGAAATCAGATCCTCAGTCGGTATCATAGGCCACCGCTGAAATTGCGTTCGATCTGGGTGGGTGCGGGCAAAGACCGACCGGAACTCCTCGTCATACTTCCAAACTGGCGGTCGAGCGCAGCGAAGGTTATGGGCTTTGACAATGCGGACTTTCACCTTCAATTAGGCAATGCAGCAAAAAACTGGGGGTTCGATGTCGGCGTGATCGAAACTGTTTCCGATGCTGGCATTGCCGCTGCTATCAACGTTCGATTGACGATGATTGGGCATCAGCTTATGGGTCTGCAAGCGCATCATGTGTGCTCAGTCGTTGCATGGCAGGCAAAACGAAACTTCTATAGGCGCGTGGTTCTCTATGGCTTCGGAATGGGGGCCCGTTTGGCGGACATAGTTTCGGTAGTGTGCCCGGAGGTCTTCAATCTTGTCGTTTTGGATGGACAGCCCACTCCCTGGAAGCGCCACATCTGGCGACAGGCTGCGGCAGGGGCCTTGATGGAGCCGGCAATATTCCAATACGAATTACCGCTGATATCGGAAACGTCGTTCCTCGATTTCATGGGTGACGAGGCCGTAAAGAAAATCTATCTTCTGACCGCATCTGACATTGATCAAATCCAGGAACCGCTTAAGCGGTATTACGACTTGAAGCCTGCTTCAATGCAGGAGAATGGGGCGATTCTGGCCGAAAGGCAGGCGAAGGATGGTCTGCCTGATATTCGATATCTACGCGCTATAATGCAGGAAGGGGCGCCCAGCGGTTCGTCTGTGCAATTATTTCGACTAGTCCGCTAGGAATCAACCTGTGTAGTTTCTGCCGGACTTGGCGAGTAAAGGGCAATCGGTCAAACGCAGATTGAATGTTTTCCGGTGTATTGGGATATTGTACCCATCAATATTTTCACTCAAGGAGCCGGCCATGTCTGCCTTTCTAATCGTCCGTGCCGAAGTCGAGGAAGCTAGTCGAGAGGCATTTGACCGTTGGTATGAGAATGAGCATCTCCCCGAAGCCCACGGCAATTTCAATGCCATCAGTGCCTTTCGTGGCTGGAGCGATGTCGACCCAGGCGTGCACCTTGCCTATTACGAGTTCTCGGACCTCGCGGCCGCAAATGCGATTCTAAACTCCGATCTGATTGAAAAGTTTATCAAAGAATTTGACCGGCATTGGGAAGGTAAAGTGACAAGATCTCGGGAAACATTCGAAATTAAACAGATAATAAAATAGTATATATTTTTAAAATACTGTATAGTAAGTGTTTTAGAGATAATATTGGAGGTGTATGGTATTGTTTACATGAATTCATCGGATGTATTTACAAAGTTACGGCCCTCCATATTTACTTTCATCTTCTATGCGGCGTTTTTCATTGCCCTGACCTTCGCAATCAAGAAACTCGATATCAGCGCTGCCTATGCGATCTAGTCCGATGTTGGTACGGCGCTAATTGCGCTGGTCGGCATCCTCTATTTCAAGGAGGTTGCAACAAGGCTGAAATTAGCGAGTATCTTCATGATTATCGCGGGCGTCGTCGGCATCAAGAACGGCAGCTCGACCTGATCAATATCACGATAGCAATCGTTTGAGTTTCACGACCGCAGTATCCGGGGTTGTAAAGGTTGGCTTGCCCGTCGCTTCGGCGACGCGGCCGGCGGCGGTCGATAGGCTGAATTGAGCGAGTGCGATCACGTCGCAGTCGGGAAGTCGGGCCGCGGCCACTTCGGCCGCGATCCTGTCATGTTTGCTGTTGTCTCCCGCTAAAAGTGCGTCAAGCGCCTTGTTCGCCAGCGCCGTCTTGAGCTGAAAGCCCGGCTGTGCCGCGCAGAATTCCGATGGCATCGTGTCGAGCGTCTGCTTGAAGGTCGCAAGTAAACCGACGTGCGCCTCTGCGCCGCCGACCTCGGCGCAGCGTTCGATCAACGCCTCGTTCGGCTTCAGCACGGGAAGCGGTGCGAGATCTTCCTGGCAGGCTTCTATGCAAGGCCCGAAGGCGGAACAGGTGAACAGGACCGCGTCCGCCCCGGACATGGCGCTGTAGCTCGCTAGCGCGACGAAACGGTCCGTCATCTCAGGCTTTAGGGTGCCTGCCGCCGCCAAATCGCCCGCCAGTGAATCGTCAGTTAGGTTGACCGTGCTCGCCTCCGGCCAGAGCCGCTCGAACGCTTCTTCGATGGGGGCAATCGATACCGGCAGGGCATGTATCAGCGCAATGCGCATGTTCTGGATCCTTTTTACGGTATTCCCGGCTTTTCTCCGGACTACAAAAAACGTAGGTCGAGTGGAACCGTGGCCTACATTGCTATCCGGAACAACGAACGAACCGGAAGGTCTTCATGATTCACGAACTCCGCATCTATCACTGTCTCTCCGGACGCTTGCCGGCGCTGCTGA
>CAXGSZ010000319.1:0-4031 GCA_964012455.1 uncultured Alphaproteobacteria bacterium | reverse complement strand
ACGCGAGGATCGCTTCCTTGATCTTTCGCTCGATTGAAACTTCGTTCGTCAGCAGAAAATTCTTCGCGACCTGCTGCGTAATAGTCGACGCCCCTACCGGGCGGCGACTGCGACCGATATTGGCGAGGTTCGTCATCGCAGCTCGCGCCAACGCCAGGAAATCGACACCAGGATGCGAGTAGAAATTCTGATCCTCTGCCGCAATGAATGCCTGAACTAAATGTCGCGGCATTGCCTCAATAGGAACGAATACACGGCGTTCGCGCGCATACTCAGCGATCAGGCGGCCATCGCCCGCATGTATGCGGGTCACCGTCGGCGGTTCGTAGTTGGCCAGTTGCTTGTAATCCGGCAGATCGCGACCGTAATGCCAAAGCCCAACGACAAGGCCCGTCACCCCGACGAGCCCAAAGAAAAGCGTCGTGGCGAGCAGAAATATGAATACCTTTAACAAACGTCGCATCAAAAATTCGTCCGGTTCATCGGGTCCGGAAGGCTTGCAGTATTCCGATTAGCCGAACAATGCGGCGAGATTATGATTTACTCAACCGTTCCTTACGTTCGAAATACGCGTCGATAGCGCGGAGCATCGCTTTAGAGACCTTTGTGCGGTACTTCTTCGACTTCAAGAGCTTCTCGTCAGTCCGGTTGGACAGATATCCGAGCTCGACAAGGACTGATGGGATATCGGGCGATTTCAAGACCGCGAAACCGGCAAATCGGTGGGTGTTGCGCAACAGGCGCACAGATTTCCCGAGATTGTCGACCATGAACCGCGCAAAATGCGCCGATTCATCCTTTGTGTGGCGCTGTCGCAAAGAGATGAGGACGGACGCGACCGTATTAGATTTCTGTGTCAGATCGACACCCGCAATAATATCCGACCGATTTTCCTTCGCGGCGAGTGCTTCCGCTTCTTTGTCCGAGGCCTTCTCGGAGAGGGTATAGACGGACGCCCCACGAATTTTGGGATTATTGATCGAATCTGCGTGCAGGGAAATGAAAAGTTCGGCGCCCAACTTCTCGGCTTTGCGGAAACGGTCTCGTAGCGGAATATAAATATCTCGACTGCGGGTGAGCATGGCGATGTAGCGCCCGGAACTTTCAAGCGTCCGCTTGACCATGTGCGCCGCTTTGAGCGCCACATGACTTTCGAAGGTCCCACTTATGCCAATCGCACCCGGATCGACACCGCCGTGACCGGGATCGATCACGACGACGCGGCGTCCGTCCGAACGGCGGGTCCGGGTCGGCGCTTCGCTATTCGGACTCTTTGGTACTTTCGGCGCAACCCACTGCCGGGAATGAACCTTTGCCCTCACTTGGTTAAAGGCCTGTTTTGTTAACGGCTCAAGATCGAGGAAAAACCGCGTACGACCTTCCGTTCCGCCACCCAAGATCGCGTGGCGCGCGACACGGACCGGTCGCGTCACATCGACCACCACGCGGCTGTTGCCCGGTTTAAAAAGCCCAAATCGGTAGTTTGCCACATACCCGACCGGTTCTTTCATTTGGCGTAGCGGGGCTCGCCAGGTTACGTCCGGAAGGTCGATGACAACCCGATAGGGATTTCCGAGCAGGAAAATCTGATATGGAAACGCCTTAGTCGTTTCCAGTACCAATCGCGTTTTCTGCGGATGCACGCCGATACGTACTTTTGTCACTTCCGACGCGGCAGGGGCTTCCCCGACCGCCATCCAAATGATGATTGTCAGAGAAATGCCGAATCGTACGCAAGCTATCAAAATAGCACCTGCTGAATCAAAGATATTGCGTGCGTCTCACCGAGCAGCCCAAGATATACCGCCTTCCGGAGGTTACCTTCAATCGGAAATCGGAGCATTGGGGGCGAAAAACACCCCTCAGCGTATTTCCGCATTGTCGAATGTGGTCTCATAGGCGTATCCTAACACCGTGTGGTCGTAAGGCTCGCTGGTCCAGTGCGATGGACGCTTGGACCGTCCTGCCCCGACTTTCCGGTTAGACCCGAGACATCTCGCGGCTTTCGCGACCGGGGCACAAGGTACGAGACAGAATAGAATATGATCAGGTCGAAGCCAGATATCTCCGCCAGCGGCTATACCGCAAAGGCGGCGCATCCGCGGCAACGCGTGACGCTTTACAGTGTTGCAAACACCGCGTCGACGACTTCGCCAACGAACAACGCGCGCAACCATTTCGACGGCCCCTGCACAGCGCCGGGCGGTGGTTGCGCCCTGGAGCTTTTTAATGACAAGAAGAATGCTAATCGACGCCGCACACGAGGAAGAGACTCGTGTTGTGGTAATGGATGGGAACCGCGTCGTCGACTACGATGCGGAAATCGCAAATAAACGACCCCTAAAGGGAAACATCTACCTCGCAAAAGTGACGCGGGTCGAGCCATCGCTACAGGCCGCCTTCATCGAATACGGAGGAAACCGTCATGGTTTCCTTGCCTTCAATGAAATTCATCCTGATTACTACCGCATCCCGATCGCAGACCGGGAGGCGCTGATCGCTGAAGAGGCAGCGGCGCAATTGGGCGACGACGGTGAAGAAGGCGAAAGCGTCGAGACGGTTGGCGGCGACGAGTTGGAAGAAGTCGAACGTCGCCGGGTGTCAATGCAGCGTCGTTACAAAATTCAGGAAGTTATCAAACGTCGGCAAATCCTGTTAATTCAGGTAGTGAAGGAAGAACGGGGAACGAAGGGCGCCGCCCTAACGACCTATCTCTCCCTACCGGGCCGTTACTGCGTGTTGATGCCGAACACATCGCGCGGCGGTGGCATTAGCCGTAAGATTACCAATGTCCGCGACCGCAAGCGATTGAAAACTGTCATTGATGGTCTCGGCATTGCGGACGGCATGGCCATAATTCTACGAACGGCCGGGTCAGAGCGATCAAAAGCAGAGATCAAGCGGGACTACGACTACCTGCTGCGGTTATGGAACAATATTCGGGAGTCGACGCTCGCCTCCACGGCCCCGACCCTAATTTACGAAGAGGGCAACCTGATCAAGCGGACCATCCGCGATCTCTATGCGAAGGAGATTGAGGAAATCCTGGTTGAAGGCGAAGACGGATACAAGACCGCCAAGGATTTCATGAAGACCCTCATTCCCAGCCATGCCAAGAAGGTAAAGAAATATGCCTCGGAGAGCGTATCGCTGTTCCAGGAATTCCGCGCGGAATCGCTTCTCGGATCCATTCACAATCCAACCGTACAGCTCCGGTCGGGGGGCTACATCGTCCTTCACCAGACAGAGGCGTTAGTGGCGATCGATGTTAACTCGGGACGCGCCACGCGTGAGCGTCACATTGAAGAGACGGCACTCAAAACGAACTGCGAGGCCGCCGAAGAGATAGCCTATCAGCTAAAGCTGCGCGACCTCGCCGGGCTGATCGTGATCGACTTCATCGACATGGAAGAGAACCGGAACAACATCACCGTCGAGCGACGTTTCAAGGATTCCCTGCGCAGCGACCGGGCGCGCATACAAATCGGACGGATCAGTCCGTTCGGGCTCCTGGAGATGTCGCGGCAGCGACTTCGCCCCAGCTTGATCGAGATTACGGGAGATCCCTGCCCGCATTGTGGCGGCACCGGTTTCATGCAGTCGACCGATTGGACGGCACTGCAAGTGCTCCGGGCGATGGAAGAAACGGCAAACCGGGAGCGAGCAACGTCGGTCGAGCTCACCGTATCCGCCGAAGTCGCGCTTTATATTCTTAACCAGAAACGCCAGGCCTTAAGCGAAATCGAAGAACGTAACGGTCTAAGCGTTAAGGTGTCGACCAACGGCGAGATCCGGGGTGGTATCTGGGAGATTGAAGTGCTGCAGCGCGCTGAGAGCGCGAGCAACAAGCGCAGCAAGGAAAACGGCGACGAGGAACGCAGCGAAGAAGGCGGTCGCCGCCGTCGTCGCGGGCGGCGCCGGAAATCGCGTCAGGAAGACAACGAAGCGAACGCCGCCGAAGTGGCCGAGGCGACCGACATAGCAGAGGATCGGGAAGACGAAGATAATGAAGAGCGCCGGGAAGACGGCGA
>CAXGSZ010000318.1:0-4062 GCA_964012455.1 uncultured Alphaproteobacteria bacterium | reverse complement strand
GGCATGGAAGGGTGAAGACCTCGCCGGAAAAACTATAATTGTTTGGGCGGAACAGGGGTATGGTGACACCATCCAGTTCGCCCGCTTCTTGCCACGCCTGAAAGCCATGGGCGGGCAGGTTGTCTTCCTGGTACCCGGAGCTCTAGCACCACTATTCACAGGGTTTCCGTCGGTCGATACGATGATAATCCGTGATCAGGCCGCAGACTTACCAGCCGCAGATTTCCAAATCCCGATCCTCAGTTTAATGTATTACTTGAACATCTCATCAGGAGATATTGAAAATACAATATCTTACTTTGCTATTGACCACCGCCCTGTTCCCCTCCATGCAAGCAGCGACGTTCCGATCATCGGAATCTGCTGGCAGGGTAGCAAGAACAATCCCAACGATCATAAACGTTCAGTAGTGCTCACCGCACTTCTCGATCGTCTCGAGACGCAAGAGAAGCAGATCATTGGCCTTCAATACGGCGCACATAACGCCCCGATCGAAAATCCAGGCGCTGGGACCGCCGATTTCGGCGAAATGGCGACACTCATCATGGCCTGCGATCTGATAATTAGTGTGGATACGAGTGTCGCACATCTGGCGGGCGCCCTCGGCAAATCCGTTTGGACACTCCTGCCTTATGCACCGGACTGGCGCTGGGGCTTTACTGGCCAGGAAACGCCCTGGTACCCGACAATGCGGCTCTTCCGGCAATCCGAGCCCGGCAACTGGGACAGCGCCTTTGATGCCATCGCCACGGCCTTGAAAGGGCGTTCATTTGATTAATTGCCAGAAAAATTACCGGTGACGTTTCTCGACTACGGTACCGTTCTCCATCAAAGACTTGATCTCGTCTTCGCTGAAATCGTGCGCCGCGAGGACCTCACGGCTGTGCGCACCAAACTTGGGCGGAGGGGTCTTCAACGACCCCGGCGTGCGGGAAAACTTAATTGGCGTCCCTGCACCACGATACCAGTCGAGGCGAGCATCCATTGCTCGATGCTCCGTATGAGGGTGCGACATAACCTGAGCAATGTCGTTAACCGGTCCTGCCGGGACGTTTTTGGCAAGAAGACGTGCACAGAGATTTTCGCCATCCTCATTGACCATCGCTTGGCGCAACACATCGGTCAGATCGTCGCGGTTCTGCGAACGGCCGCCGTTATCCTTAAATCGCGGATCATCGGCGAGCTCTTCCTGTCCCAATACTTGGCACAGCGCACGGAACTGCCGATTGTTGCCACAAGCGATATAAATGTCTCCGGATTTGGTCGGGTATTTATCGTAGGGCGCGATATTCGGATGCTGATTGCCCGTAATCTGCGGCACCTTGTCGGACAATAGATAGTTCGCAAGATAGGGATGCAGGAGTGATACGGCGCAGTCGTACAATGTCATATCTATAAATTGTCCACGCCCAGAGCGCTCGCGCTCGTGCAGAGCCATCAGCATCGCGATTGTAGAATAAAGGCCAGTTCCCATATCCACCATCGGTATGCCAACCCGTGTCGGGCCACTATCGGTCGTCCCATTAACGCTGAACCAGCCGGCAGCTGACTGCACAACGGCGTCATAGCCGGGAAATCCACCGAGTGGTCCATCAGCGCCGTAGCCGCTGATACGGCAATAGATCAGCTTGGGAAACCGTTCTTTCAGATCCTCTTCGTAACCGAGCCCGAATTTCTCCATTTGCCCCGTTTTGAAGTTCTCGAAAACGATGTCCGCATTCTCAAGGAGGCGCAGCAAGATTTCGCGCCCCGCGTCTTCACGAAGATCTATTCCAATCGAACGCTTGTTGCGATTGAGGCCGATAAAGTAAGACGCATCGTCCTCATGAAACGGCGGCCCCCAGTCACGGACTTCATCACCGAGCGGTGGCTCGACTTTAATGACTTCCGCACCGTGATCCGCAAGAATCTGGGTCGCATAGGGGCCGCTGAGAACGCGGGTCAGGTCAATGACCTTTACACCGGCGAGCGCGCTGCCATTCGCTGCTGTCTCACTCATACTCTATCCGTTTCTTCAGTTGCTGTATTGGAGAGGTTTGTCAATCGACCGGCGCATCGTCGCGCGGCGGCAACGGTGGGCTGTACATTACCAAAACCTTCAATGGCGTCACACCCTTAGCCGTGACCTCATGCATTACTTTCGGTGGTATTTCGATAATCGATCCCGCGCGGCATTCGACGAGCGGATCGTCGCCCAGTGCGACGTCGCACAAGCCGTCCAGGACATAGATGACCTGATGCTCGATCTCGTGGTCGTGCGCATGCGCAACGCCGCCGGGATCAAGTGTCCCATGGGCAATTTCAAAGGCGCCGCAAAATTCCTTTTCGATCAATCGTACATTGACCGTCCCATGATGGCCTGGCGGCACGTATTTCTCGAGATCGTCTTGATGGCGTATTCGTCCTTTAATCCCCGACATCGCAACTTCCTCGAAAAATAAATCCGCAGTGGTAAAAGATTACTTAGCTTCTCGAATAATAAACGCAAAGCCTGTTATGGAAGGCATTTGACGGTTTAGCGTATTATCCTTCAAAGGTAGCGTGATTTGGAGAAATATACGCCGTTTCAAGGGGTGCGAATTATATAAGATGCAAGGCAACTAAGTCCGACGCAGCATTGCCCATGATGACGGTGAAAAAATAGAGGAAGCTCCGGCACTACAGTCCGAGATCTTCAATCTATTTAAATATAATGAGCGCTTTCCGGAAAAGATTGCCCGAATTAATGCTGCAGAAAGGGCTGGCGATCTAGCCTTCTCAACGACGTCAGAGTAACTGAAGTCTATTGTCGAGGCTACGGAAACCGAGACAAACGGTATTTTCGAAAACCTCGGGCACATCTATCATGTAATGTACAAGCTTCGAGAAACTAGCGCTGACGCCGCACTCTGCGACCGAGTGACTGGACGCACGATGTCGGCGATGAAAAATTGCATCTTCCAGGACAAATCAGGCCAATGGATGACGAAGGTCGCGCGTTCAAAGAGATTTGTGGAAGATGCGTCAACCCGATGGCTGAATTGCTAAGCCGTAACACGATTGACAAACTCGCGTGCGAATTGCCGCAGGAAGAGAAGAACGAAGAAGAAAAGCTTCTCGAAGGATTGCAGATGGTGGCCCAGGCCATCTCCCAGGACGATATCGGCGCCCTGCTCGATTAACCCCGCCGCGCCGCTGTATTACCGTTTCAGGACGCGATGCCGGTTTGCCTTTCCTTTTGCGATGTTACCCCGGATGTCCTGATTCCAGCGAGCGCTAACGCCCCTCGAATAATTGAGATGGGGCTTACCGTCCACAAGCGACCATGCTTCAGGATCAATGTCCGCGGTATACCCCTGACTGACCGCGCAGGAGAATAACCGCCGATCTGCGGCGAGTACTCCTTGGTATCGCCGCGAATGACCCCATCTCCTTGAGACTCCGCAGCTTGACCTGTGCCGTAAAAGGATCCCGTGCTGCAAAAATACAAGAAGCCGACGCTTCACAGCGTTTCCCAAAATAGCGAAGGCCGCACCGTTTGTGGCGGTGCAGCCTTCCTACATATCGGAGAGTTTACCCTTTGCCGGTCGTTATAACTGATCCGGCAACCATGTAATGAGTTCAGGAAATGCCAGGAAAACGCCAACCGTGGCAACGTCTGCGATGAAGAATGGTCCAATTCCTCGGAACACGTCACCCAGTGGTATATCCGGTCTAACCGCAGCCACCACGTAACAGTTCAATCCAACCGGAGGTGTGATCAGGCACACCTCGCACATCTTGACAACGATGATACCGAACCAGATCGGGCTATATCCCAACTCCATCACCGCCGGATAGACGACAGGCAATGTCAACAACAACATGCCGATGGCGTCCATAAACATGCCGAGAATGGCATATCCGCAAAGTATCAGGATCATAATTACTACCGGCGGGAAACCGTGTTGTTCCCTCAGGCTAATAATCCATTCTGCGAACTCGGCTGGCAGGCCGGAATAGCCAAGGAACCGCACGAAGATCAACACGCCCCAGATCAAGGCAAAGATCATCACTGTTAGCTTTGCCGTCTCTAGCAGTGCA
>CAXGSZ010000317.1:0-4065 GCA_964012455.1 uncultured Alphaproteobacteria bacterium | reverse complement strand
AAGAGACGTTTACGATGGCACCGCCGCTGCCGCCTTTCGATTTCGCCATGCGTTGGATGGATTCTCGCGCGCAGTAAATGGCGGCGTATATGTTGACCTTGAATGTTCGTGCGAGTGTGTCCTCTGGGAGGTCTGCCACGGTCGTCGCCTTGCCGATAATGCATGTATTGTCCACTAGGAAGGAAATGGGACCGAGCGCATTGTCGCGGGCGGCAAAAAGTTGAGCGACATCCTTTGCATTTCCAACATCGGCTTTCACCGCGAGCGCTTTTTGGGCCAATGCCTCGCATTCGACAACCACCCGGTCAGCCGGCGTGGAATGAGTGACGTAGTTGATACAGACGTCATAACCGGCCACGGCGACTTGGCCTGCTGTCGCCGCGCCGATGCCGCGCCAGCCTCCTGTAATAATCGCTGTTCCTGCCATGAGCGGACAATAGGACACGGCGGTGGTGCCCGCTAGGGCGTGTCATGTTCTAGTAGTCCGTGCGTGTTACCTTACCACTTTATGTAAGCGGAATCGGAGGGGGTGCGGATATGGCTGCCAATACGGGACAAATTTCACCGGACGAATCTTGGCTCGCAAAGCTTGAGGAAGACGAGCTGGAGCCTGATCTTCCGATCGTCGACCCGCACCATCATCTGTGGTTACGTGGCGGCTATACCTATCTCATGCTGGAACTCGCTGCCGATATGGACTGTGGTCACAATATTGTGGCGACGGTTTTCGCGGAATGTCATTCGATGTATCGCAAGGACGGTCCGGAAGAGGTACGTTCCCTTGGCGAGACTGAGTTCGTGACTGGTCAGGCCGCCATGAGCGCCAGCGGCGAGTTAAGGCCCCGCGCGGGCCTGTGCCGTGATGTTCGGGTCTGTCGACATGACGCTTGGCGCCGCCGTCGAACCTCTGCTTGAACGGCATATTGAGGCACCGGGGGGCCGGTTCCGGGGTGTGCGGTATTCCACTGGCCGGAATGCAGACGAACGAATCCGCAACGTGGCGCTGGAATTTGGCATGTTGGTGGAGGGCAAGCTGAAAGAGGCCGCCAGCATCTTGCCGCGACTCGGCCTAGCGCTCGACAGTTGGCTTTATCATCCCCAGCTTGACGAGGTCGCAGAATTGGCTGATGCGCTGCCAGACCTTACCATCGTGCTTAATCACGTTGGCATTCCGATTCTGGGCGGCCCCCACCGCGGACGCCGGGATGAGGTTTTTACCGACTGGCGCGATTGTATTCGCGCGTAGGCGAATGGGAGAACCTCTTCATCAAGCTGGGGGCTCTACCGATCCGCATGCCGGATTTCGCAGGGGACCGGAGCTTGCCGCCGGAATCCGAGGAGGTCGCCGTGGCGTGGAGCCCCTGGATTGAGACATGCATTGAGGCCTTCGGTCCGGGGCGCGCCATGTACGTATCAAACTTTCCCGTGACAAAGCGCTGGTGCAGCTATCAGGTTCGCTGGACCGCCTTCAAGCGCATATCGCAGGAGGCGACGGCAACGGAAAAGGCGGATCTTTTCCCGGGTGCCGCGGCTCGCGCCTACCGTATTGACGGCCTCTGATTATCGGTCGAGATTGGCGCCTTCGAGTGCAACCAGTTTGTTGGCCAGTTCCTGCGGGAGGGCTGCAGACTTGTGGCTCTCCTGATCGGTATTCACCCAGACGACCTCTCCAGTCGCCCGAAGATCTTCCGCCCCTTTTGGGTGTATTTCGAGCAGGAACGTCATTGATGATCGGCCAAGGCGCGACGTCCTTACCAGCACTTCGATGTCCTCATCGAATTCGATTGGTTGCTGGTATTCCACAACGGTCCGGACCGTGTGGTAGTCCTCCCCCGTCCGCTCGACCTGACCCATGTAGTCGTATGGGAGAGCCCGAAAGTACTCGGTAATGGCGGTGTCGTAGTACGTCAGGTAATGCGCGTTGAAGACGATGCGCTGGCCGTCGACCTCGGAATAGCGCACGCGAAACGGCCAGGCGAAGTTGAAATCTGAGCGGGCCATAGAATCAGCCCGGCTTGCGGGCGTGTATAAGGCGGGTCAGCCCCGGAATCATCTCATCTTCTGAGATGTCGACGAAGCCGGCTTCCTTCAACCGCCCGCGCAGCCAGCCCGAGGTCACTGAGCGGGCATCGGGCGTGAAGGCCATGTGTTGGAGCTGCCAAAGCGCCGCCATCGGCGGGCCAGTGCGATCATCCTCGACCATGAAATCGTGCACCATGTAGGCGCCGCCCGGTGCGAGGCAGTCGAACGTGTATTCGACAAGCCGCGGTACTTCCGTGCCTGGAATACCGCTGAACAGATAGGACATCAGGATTGCATCCTGGTCTTTCGGCCATTCCGCGACGAGGGCGTTCGATGGGATATACCGGATCCGGTCGACCATGCCGGCCATGCTGACGAAGCGCCAACCAATCTCCGCGACATTCGGAAAATCGATGATGGTGGCCATGAGGTTTGGATATGCTTCAAGGAGCCTGATGCTCATGGCGCCCGTACCGCCACCGACATCCAACAGCGTCTCGGCGTTGCTGAGGTCGACAAGCCGCGCCAAGGTGCGTCCCGGACCGAGCGAGCCCGCGTGCTGCGCTTCGCTGTAGACGGATGCTTGATCGGGATCCGACATCCAGTGCTGATACGAATCCACCGCTTCGGGATCTAGCGAGCCATCCAGGACTTCGTTCAACTGGCCGAGAAACGGGTACATCTGCTGATCGATCTGGTACCGCAGATAGTCGCCGAACTCGTACTTTCCGCCTTTTACAAGAAAGGCTTCGGCACCCGGCGAGTTCGAGTAAATCTTACCCTCTTCGTCGCGGTCGACGAGGCCGATGCTGGTCAGTGCGGTCATCAGGGTGGTGACACGGTTCATCGGAATACCGGATTTGCCGGCGATTTCCGCGGAACTCTTGGGCCCGTCCGACAAAAGCGTGAAGACGTCGATATGAAGACCCGCAAACAGCGCCTTTGACGCCATGAACCCAAACGCAATACTGGAAACCTCCTCTGCTGTTTCCGCCAACCCCGTGTCCAACACTGTCTAACCTCCAAATCGACACCAATTCCTTTAGGAGGAGGAACCTTAGCACGTCGCCTCGGAGATGGCTAAATCACACCTGTGAACTGGTTGAATCATGTTGGTGTGGTGGAAGGTGGCTTGCAGTCTGGCGCCGGTTTGGCTGCACTGAGGCGAAGTAAACGGGAGACAAATTATGGGTGTTGCTGGGTCAACCCAACTGAGCGAACCGCTTCAATGGCCGGCGGAAGGCGTCACCAGAATTCCCTATCGCCGGTTTTCTGATGAACAGATCTATTCGCTCGAGCAAGAGCGCATCTTTCGGGGGCCGATCTGGCACTATCTGTGCCTCGATATCGATGTGCCGGCGCCAGGTCACTGCAAGACGACGACCATTGGTGACCCGCGACGAGGAGAGCGAGTTGCATGCGCTTGTAAACCGATGTGCCCACAAAGGCGCGTTGGTCTGCCACAAGGAACGGGGACAGGCGAGGGACCTGACTTGCGTCTACCATTCCTGGTCTTATGACCTGAAAGGCCAGTTACAGGCGATCGCCTTCCGCAAGGGCTTGAACGGTAGCGGTGGCATGCCGGAAAATTTCGACGTTGCAAATCATCGTCTGCAGCCGGTACGTTTGGAGAATTTCTACGGTCTTGTGTTCGGCACCTTTGATGAACAGATCGATGGAGTCGAAAACTTCCTCGGCGAAGAGATGTCGGCTCTCGTAATGCGTGCCTTTGGTAATTAGGTGAAACGTCTCGGCACGCACAGTCAGGTACTTCACAATAACTGGAAACTGTATGCAGATAACCTGCGGGATTAATATCACGCGACACTGCTGCACACGTTCTATACGACGTTCAATGTCAACCGCCTCTATATGGACGGCGGCATCATGATGTCCGACAGAAAGTGGCACCATTGCAGCTACGCGAAGCGGGCGACGGTCTCGAATGCCGACGAGTACAAGGAGGTGGACTCGGCTCAATTCGAATCGAAGCTGAAAGGTCCGGACCTCTTGGATACGATCGATGAGAAAGAAGACGGCATC
>CAXGSZ010000316.1:0-4065 GCA_964012455.1 uncultured Alphaproteobacteria bacterium | reverse complement strand
ATGGAATGAACGGTACCGGACTACACCTAACCCTTGGCAAGTGGGTGGACTTCTACAACCAGCGATTTCAGGCGGGCATCGAGCAAATGAGTGTATATTTGCGTCGTGGAAATGTCGGCGTGGCCGAGTATCTGCTGCACCAGGCGGAGGTCGGCGCCGTTGGCGAGGAGGTGGCTCGCAAACGCGTGCCGTAAGACGTGCGGGCTGACACGTGCGGGATCAAGTCCCGCGCGTACCGCAAGTTCGTCCAGCATTTGCGCAAACCGCCGCCGGCTGACGTGCCCTTCCTTGCCGCGTGAGGGGAATAGATATCGCGAATCTCTCCCTTCCGGCAGGAAAGTCGCGCGGCTTTCAAGGTAGCGGTCGACCGCTGCGCGCGCGTTGCCGGTAATTGGTACCAGCCTCTCCTTACTACCCTTTCCGGTGACTAGCAGAATTTCCCGGTCGCCAGTCACTGCGTTCAGGGGAAGGCTAACCAGCTCGGTGACTCTCAACCCAGTGGCATAGAGCAGCTCCAGCATCGCGACGAGCCGGTCGCCGGATGCTCCTTCAGAGTGCCGCGCCTCCGTTAGCAGGCGGTCGACCTCGGCTTCACTCAGGACTTTTGGAAGGTTTCTTTGGCCGCGCGGGCTGTCGATGACAGCTGTCGGGTCGTCGTCGCGATAACCGTCTCCGTGTAGGAACCTGTAAAACTGACGTAGGGTCGATAGTTTGCGGGCGGCGCTCGAACGGGCGAGCCCACGTTCCGCTAGCGCGGCGAGGAAGTCTCTGATATCGCAACTTTCCGCCGTAACAAGTGATCGACCTTGTTTCGCCAGCCAATCCGTAAAATCGGTGAGATCCCGTTCGTAGGCAGATCGGGTGTTCTCCGAGGCGCCGCGCTCGGCCATCATCATTTCGAGGAAGATGCCGCTCAGATCAGAAATCGCCTATAGCCCTCCTGTCGCTGCCAGTTCCAGCGCCAAGTCTCGCGCCTCCGTTTCGAGTCCGATCAACCGCAGCGCCTGGACGGCCGCTGCCGTCGTCTCCGCATTCTCGATGTCCGGCGTCTCGCCACTGAACGCGACAAGAAGCAGCATAACTGTCTCACCGCGCCGGTTCGCTTCGGCGGCGCGGAGCATCGCTTGGCGCAATCTATTGTCGCCCTTGCTGGTGCCAGGTTCAGCGCTGGCATCGAGCACTTTCCACCAAGCCGCATCCGGCACCTTGTGGCCGAGCCCCTCGAGAAGCATCAAACCCGCGGTGCCTATTCCCGCGAAGTGTGACTCCGATCTTCGATGGTGGGCAGCGAGCCAATTTAAGAGTCCGATCTCATGGTCCTCATCTGCTTCTACCGGATCGGTGAGGAACCTAAGCAGCCACAGTGCGTCGCGTGCCACACTGAGGTCTGGGTTGCTGTCTTCCCCGAGGCGGAGAATTTCCATCCAGCCGCGGGCGGGGAGGGGCCGATCAAGTGAATAAAATGCCCGGGCGGCGTCAGCGGCGAACCAGCTGAGCTCGCCAATGGGACCAAGTTCCACTAGCAATGGCCGGTAGAGATCTATGGCCGCCCGGTACCGGCCGTCCTCCCTGGCCAATTCAAAGGCCTTTAAATAGATTGCCGCACGCGCCATCGCGACGGACTCGATCTGCGACGCTTGAAACAACAGGGCTCGGCCGCGCGGCGATCTGTCCGCCGCGGCAAGGCTCAGTGCATTGTTTAATTCAACGGGATCATACTTTTCCGCCATATAGATTTCTGCCAGGCGCTCGGTCGTCAGCGCGCCGTTTTCGGCCGCGGCCTCCGCAGCCGCGAGGCGTGTCTCCAGACTCGCGTTCGGGCTGATGCCGATCGCTCGCAGGATGGATGGACGCGGCGTCGAGAGGGCGTCGTTCGGGATCGTAATTTTCGCCGTACGCATGACTGCGAGATGCAATGCGCTTGGATTTGGAAGGCTGAGGAGCGGCTCTTCTATGCCCAGCGTCAGATGGTCGATCAGCTTGAAATACGCAGCATCCGTTGAGCCGAGTGTTTCGGCCAAAAGGCTGGCACCCAATGCGGCCCCCTCGCGATCGCCCCGCAGGGTCTGGCAAAAGACCAACAGTTGCTGCCAATAGAGCCTCGCCAGATGATCGCCCGCGCCATCCACGATCTGGCAGGTGTTACCGTAGTCGTTAGCGAGCAGCCGGTCATCGGCCTGCAGCTGCAGCAGGGTGGGGTCCTGCATGCGCTTCGGTGTCAACTCCGTCAATTCACGTGCGGCCTTAAACGCGCCCATCGCTTGCAGCTTTCGCAGCCGGGTCACGATTAGGCTGGGACCAGTTGGTTCGGCGGGTTTGTCTTCCCACGCCGGCAGTGTTGCCGCGGAAAGCAGTAGCCTTTTCGTTAGATCCCGCAATAAAGGAGAGCGGACGGCGTCAGGAATCTTCGGTATCAGGCGTTCGATAAGACGGCGCGGCGTGCCTCGCCACATGTCTGTACCCAGTCCACCGTTTTCAGAGGTCAGGCTTCCGGCGGAATTGGGGTCGATCTCCGTCAAGCTTTCGACTCGGACGACGCTGCGCGAAAGTGATGCCGCAGTGCTGCCCGAGGGTGCTTCGGTCCGGTCCGTCGCAAGTGGGTGTGAGATCTTAGGCGTCAGGCGTAGTGGCCTCGCCGTGATGCTCGTTGGTGTTTGCGCATCGTTGTGGTCAGCGTCCGTCTGGACGGCAGGTCGCAATGGTGTCGGCGCCTGAGCGAGAGTGACCCCGGAGACGAGGAACACGCCGAAAAGCGCAAAAGCGCTAGCGCGAGAAGCGTGAATCATCGAGTGTCTTCTCCACTGTATTGGATGGCGCGGGAATGTCCCACGTCATCAGGAAGACGAGGCTGCCGCCAATGATCAGAACCAAGGTCAGCAGGATAATGGTGATCAGTCGGCGCATAAAGGATTTCCCGATCGAGGCCGGAACATGAGACCGTCCCAAGAGAGTTGGTGTCAACGGGCTTTACGGTAGACGTTGAGTGTGGCAATTGTGCGGCAGTGTATAGGCGTGATCGGCGCGGTTCAACGGCTCGCCGACCCGCTCGGACGCAATTGAAACATGTCTTGTCCAGAGTTCCCGGAAATCATCAAATCAGTCGTCTTCGTCGGAATGATGGGGGCGGGCAAAAGCGCAATCGGTCGCGGAGCAGCGGAACGGCTGTCGCTACAGTTCGTCGACGCGGATGATGAGATCGAGGATGCGGCTGGATGCAGTATTTCGGATATTTTCGAGTTGTATGGAGAGCAGGCATTTCGTGATGTTGAGCGCCGTGTGATTCAACGGTTGCTGGCGGGCCCGGTAAAGGTGATTGCAACGGGCGGCGGCGCATTCATGAACGAGGCGACACGGGCGGCCATAAAGGCGTGTGCACATTCGATCTGGCTTAGAGCCGACTTCGATACGCTTTGGCGGCGGGTAAGCTGTCGCAACAACAGACCATTGCTCAAGACGGCGGACCCGCAGGGCACTTTGCGTGGCCTGATTGAGGAGCGCTATCCCGTCTACGCAGAGGCGGATTTGATAGTGGAGAGCACTGACGGGCCGCGCGTCGCTACGGTCGACAGAGTAATCTTTGCATTACTAGCGTACCTGCGTGAGGCAGCGGACAGGGAGACTGAAAGATGAGCGACGTCGAGACCGTTCGCGTCGACCTTGGGGATAGATCGTACAACATCGTCATTGGCGATGGTGTGCTTGCGAGTGCCGGTACCCTAATAGCGGACGCGGTGCCCAGCGTCCGCCCGGTCGTTGTAACTGACGAAACGGTGGCGTCTTTGCATCTCGAAACCTTATCCCAAGCGCTTGAGAAAGAGAGTATTTCATTTGACACGATCGTGCTTCCACCGGGCGAACAAACAAAAAGTTTTAAGCATTTAGAGGGGTTGCTTGACTGTCTCCTGACCCGAGGGATTGATCGCTCGTCGGTGCTGATCGCCTTGGGCGGCGGTGTTATTGGGGATCTCACGGGATTCTCGGCTGCAATTGCTCTCCGCGGGATCGACTTAGTACAGGTGCCTACGACATTGCTGGCGCAGGTCGACAGTTCAGTCGGCGGGAAAA
>CAXGSZ010000315.1:0-4066 GCA_964012455.1 uncultured Alphaproteobacteria bacterium | reverse complement strand
CAACGGTAGTCTGTCTTCCGATGTCGAGTTGTTCGATGTAGGCGGCGGCACGGACCGTGGTGCCATGGTCTGTGAATCCATCGAACACATTCTCGGAATATGGGCAGGTGACCCGCCATACGATCGCCGTGGTGAGTTCTGGAACGTGAAGATCGCCGATGTCGACCGTATCGAATACGGGGTTGGTGCTTTCATCAAACCGTATCAGCAACCGCACCCACCGATCGCTATTTCCATCATGTCGCCCAAGTCCAGCAGCGCACGGCTCGCGGGTGAGTTTGGCTGGATCCCTATTTCAGGTGCAGCATTTCTTCATCCGCGCTATACGGCCAGTCATTGGGAGGCTTACTGCGAGGGCGCCGAGAAAGCCGGACGCGACGCAGATCCGAATATCTGGCGGGTATCGCGCAGTATCGTCGTTGCACCGACAGACGCTGAAGCCCGTGACTATTTGATGGATCCAGATGGTCCCTTCAGTTTCTGGTTTCGGTATTTACTCTCATCGCTGCGCGCGCGTGGTCTTGCTACTTTCGCTGCACCGGAAGGCCACCCCGATCCGGACAGGATGAGTTGGCAGGAAGTTGCCGAATATCAGGTCGCTTGGGGATCACCCGAAACGGTCGTCGACAAGCTGGTTGCCTTACACGATCTAACCGGACCGTTCGGAGTCCTCACGGCAATGGCGCAGGAATGGGATGACCCCGCATTCTGCCGACGTTCGATGACTCTGCTGGCCGAGTACGTGATGCCCAAATTTGCAAAACATGCGAACACAGGCACGATCGCCAGCGCTGCTAAATAGAGCCTAACCCCAATTATTAAAGGTTCACGAACCTGCCAAGAATACCGAAACGGCGCCACTCCGGCCGCATACCGTGGAGGTGCCACTGCGCTTTTTCCCGGCACGTGTCGGGTCTCATGTCCAAGCTGTCTGCGCCACCGCCTGTCGCGCGGCGATCCGTCCAAAGGCCAGGCACTCGCCAATATTTCCTGTGCCTTGGTATAGATAGCTGTAAATTGAGCCGAGCTCTCCAGCACTGTAGAGACGAGGGATGGGTGTACCGTCGGGACGAACGATCTGCGCTTTTTCGTTGCGGCGTGGCCCACCTTGTGTATTTAGCATCGAGGGTGACAGTTCCACCGCGAAATAAGGCCCCTTTCCGATCTCTTCAAACATGAGCGTCCGTCCAAAATCTGTATCTGCACCCGCGGCGACCATGCCGTTCCATCGGTCCACCGTATCGGCGAGTACATCAAGATCCAGCCCAATCTTTGCCGCCAACTCAGGAATCGTTTTAGCGCCAACGATCCAACCACTCTCCAATTCCTTTGTATTGTCTTCGCTCCATTCATACTGCACCACGATCTGGGTCCAACCATGGCTCGGATGGGCGTCGTAAATCGGCCCTGCCGACATGTGCTTCTGATCGAAGATCATATACATCGGGCAAGGTGTAGTTAACGCTTTCCAGGTGCCATGCGCCGGCACTTTTCCGTGGCAGGTCTTGAATTTCTCATCCGTAAAGCGCTTGCCATCGGGCCCAACAACGACCACACCGCCCGGGATTTCTTTGCTGTAGTGTAGCGCTTGCATCGAGAAAGTGGTTGGATATTCGGGCACTTTCAGCGCCATCGATGGGCCGGCGAAATTGTTCATGTGCCAAAGGTCCGCACCGACCGCGAGCGCCATGGTAACACCGTCGCCTTCGTTGTGCGGGCTCCCGGACGTATAGCAGTACGGCAAACCCGTCAGGTAGTTTCGTATCATCTCCTGATTGTTCTCGAACCCGCCGCAGGTGAGAACTACACCCTTGCGTGCCTTAACCAAAACAGTCTCTCCCTTGTGCTCAGCGCGGATGCCGACAATCTCACCAGTTGCGGGGTTCTGGATCAGTTCACGACCGGGCGTCTCATACCGAACGGCTATTGGCCGCTCCATCACCAGACTTTGAAAGCGCTTCCAGGTCAGCGAGTAGCCATAGGTCGGGCCATCGTGGAATTTGTGAACGCAGTCCGATCCCGGGAGATCCGGAAACTCAATTCCGACTGGCTGATGCTGGTGCTCCTGCGGATCGCCACCAAGCCCGGAAAGCCAATCGTTGTTGAGACACATCTCCTCCGACCAGGCGCGAATCATCTCGTCCGGCACCTTGTAGGTACCGCAGAGCGCCCGCAGATAGGTTGCGGCTTTTTCTGCTTCCGACGTATTCAGATAGCCCTGACCGGCAACCTTCGTGTTCCCGCCTTCCTCGCCTTCCGGTGCCTTTTCAAGGATCAGCACTTCCGCGCCGAGTTCAAACGCAGTAACCGCAGCCGCGACTCCGGCCCCTCCGAAACCCACGACGACAACATCTACTTCGGCATCCCAATTATCAGGTAACAAATCGTGCCTCCGATTAATCTAGAAGTTCCGGAACGACCCAAAGCGGCGCCTCGCCACGCGCAACGCGCTGGACGTTGTCGAAGGCGTTGCGCACACGAGCGGTATTGCTCTCAAAGGTCGGACCGGCGAGGTGCGCGGTCAAAATGACATTGTCGAGGCCAAAGAGTGGGTTGTCCGTAGGAGGCGGTTCCTGATCGAAGACGTCAAGTCCCGCCCCTCTAATGCCGCAACTGGAGAGCACCTTGTAGAGCGCTGGCTCGTCGATAACCGGGCCGCGCGCAGTGTTCACGAGAATTGCAGATTCCTTCATCAGCGAAAGTTCATCCGCACCAATCAGATGCCGCGTCGATGCGTTGAGCGGCGTGTGCAGCGACAAGACGTCGATCTCTCTCAACATCTCTCGCAGTAAGCGAAAACGAACGCCGAGCGCATCCTCCTGATCTTCAGTCAGTCGGGCAATATCGTAGTAGAAAACGTTCATGCCAAAACCTTGAGCAAGCCGTGCGGTCTTCTTACCGATCGTACCCAGGCCGACAATTCCGAGCGTCTGATTCCGCAATTCATGGACACGCGGCGTTTCGTTACCGCGCCAACGACCAGCGGCAACGCTTGTGTGTTGGCGGACCAGCTGGCGATTGACCGCAAGCATCAACAGGATCGCATGTTCCGAAACCGCAACTGAGTTGGCACCACCGTTGTTCGCAAGCGGCACCCCGGCCTTGCGGGCAGCATCGAGATCCGCCTGGTCGTATCCGGCGCTCAGTAATTGCACGAGCTTCAGGTTCGGACCGATTTCGTATAGCTCATCCTCGACGAGGCCATCGACGAACCCGACAAGGAATTCGGCATCCTTCATTGCTGCGACATATTCGGCGCTCTTTTCCGCCACGACCATCAATTCGAACCCGGACGGCGTCATTTCGCGCGCGGCATCCGCTGCGTCCGGAAAATTCGTTACAAATGCGATCTTGGTGCTCATCTGACCTCCTGGAATTTGCCGATAAATATGATGGCGCGGAATGGCGCAATTGTTAGCCACCCCGACAATGCCTGACGCGTTGCGGATCGCTCTGAAAACTATACGATGCAGTCATGGACGCCGAGATACCGAAGTTTGACGAGATGCTTAGCGCAGGTGACACCTGCCGGCCGCGACCCTTCGATTTTGAGTGTGCCGTTGCAATTTCGGGCAGCGCAGATAGTCGATGAGACATTACGAGATGCCATCCAGAACAGCGTTGCGAGCGGACAAACTGCAAGTTCCACTTTCGACGGGCCGGTGATCCTCGGTGGACAGGTCAAGGGCGGGGAACCCCGGATCTGTCTGGTCTACCCGGAGAACAACTTCATCGAAGCTTCGGACGACACACCGTACTTCCAGTCGGGTGAAACCAAGTACGCCAAACCGGTCCTGGTGCACGCCTATGATCTCCACATGACATCCAAGGATGCGCTAAAAATGCAGACGATTTACTTTGACGCGACGATCAAGGCCAATCTGTCGATCGGCTTGCCACTCAACATTCAGACATAAGAGGCGAATAGCTTGCGCATCGTTCACGAACGGCGCATCAAAGGTGACTATCCCTATTAGCTATCGATTCCCACAGGTTGGGGCGACGCGCTGCGAGACAGCTTTCAATCGTTGCCTGACTATATATCAGCCTTCGCCGCTAAGAATCT
>CAXGSZ010000314.1:0-4088 GCA_964012455.1 uncultured Alphaproteobacteria bacterium | reverse complement strand
GGCCTCGCCGATACGCCCCGCATCGGCATGGATTGCCCCAAGGCGGTTGAGCACATCCGGACTCGGCGCAATGGCGACCAATCGCTCAAGATAGGGCAGGGCCTCCTCCGTGCGATCGGATTCGAAGAGCAGGTCGCAGAGCATTGAAAGCTTGTTATGATCTGATTCACACTGCTCGATTGACGCGCGCAGAAAGGCAATTGCGTCGTCCTGTATGCCGAGCTGGATACTGGCCATACCGGCAAGATAATTTGCGAAAATGATATCGGGTGCTTGATCAAGGATATCGCGGCAGAGGGCGAGGCAGGACGGCCAGTCCCCAGTTTTCGCTTGGCGTGACGCCTCTTGAAGTGTTGCGATCAACGTCTCATCGTTTTCGGATTCTTTCGTCATGCGACGAATTCGCTTCCACCATCGCGGCACACACTCAGACGGTTGGCGACGGCCTCTGTCAGTCCCTTCCAGTCGCCGGGTCTGCCTTGGCGAAATAGGCGCATAGTTGGATACCAGGGCGAATTGTCACCTGATGCAAGGTAACGCCAATCCGCGTGGTGGCCCAGCATTACCCATACTGGCTTCCCGAGCGCGCCCGCCAGATGCGCGGTTGCGGTGTCCACCGTAATGACGAGATCCATTGCATTAATGGCGGCGGCCGTATCCGCGAAGTTGGCACAGTCGGAACCAAAGTCCACTGTAGTTTCTGGAATGTCGTCACCGGCAAGGCCCACCTGCAGGCTCACAAACTGAAGCCCATCGACTGATAGAATCGGTTCCAAAGCTTCCGCAGGGCAACTGCGCATGACGTCGTCCCGGCGTTCCGGATTGCCGAGCCAGACCAAGCCTACATTGAATTTTTCATATTGAAGTTGCTTAACAAACGCGCGTGACGTCGGACGGTTGGCGGCGAGATAGGGAAGGTCGGTCGGAATGGTTTCGAGTGTCGTACCCATAAGATGCGGCAGGCTGAGTAAGGGAACGCAATAGTCTGTCTCGGGCAGAGCCTCCTTGCGGGCGATGACGTTCTTTACGCCGCTTACTGACTTGCAGAGATTTACCAGTGCGCGCTGGCACTCAAAGTGAACTTCGCCGCCCATTGCGGTGAGGCGTGGAAGGAAGCGACAGAACTGCAGGGTATCGCCGAAGCCCTGTTCAGCAAATACTAAAATGCGTTTTCCCGCTAGCGGTTCTCCCCGCCACGTCGGGGCCGTGAATTCACGTCGGTGCGCGGTGAAGGCGGCGGCGTCCCAACGGGCCTCGTAATTTGCCCAACCTTCCCGGTATTTACCCTGTGCGAGTTGACAGATACCGAGGCTCATACGCAGGTCGGCATTCTCGGGTGCCTGCCCCAATGCCTTTATATAGGTCGCTTCGGATTGCTCAAACTGGTTGAGGTTAAGCAGTGCCAGTCCGAGGTTGCCGGCGGCTCGGACATGGTCCGGATCGCAGGCGACGGCCTCACGGTAACGATCGGCCGCTTGCGGGATATCGCCCTGTTCGCGCAGGACGTTCCCAAGATTGATGAGTGCTTCCGGCCAGGCGGGTCTCGCAGCGATGGCTTTCTCCAGGGCCGCGTATGCCTGGTCGAGGCGCCCCTCCGCCTCGAGCGCCACGGCAAAATTGTTCAGGATCTCGGCGTTCTCAGGTTTGAGCTCAAGCGCGTTGCTGAACGCGTCTATAGCCGTTGGATAGTCGCGTGCGTCACACAGTGCGAGACCTAGATTGTTGAGTGCCTCGGGAAAGTCAGGCCGCAGTTCAAGTGCCTTGCGGGCCGACGCAATGGCATCTGATACTCGCTCTGCACGCCGATAGGCTGCGGACAGATTAGCTAACGCATCATGAGCTTTGGGCTGACGGTCGATGCTGAATTCATAGTTTTCGATAGCCGCGCCGATGTCGCCTAGCCGCGATTGGACATTGGCAAGATGGAACCGTATGGCGGGGTCGTCTGGCTGAAGGGTTGCGGCACGTTCGAGTATAGCGCGGGCATTTGAGACACGGCCGAGCGCCAGCAAGACAGCGCCAAGATCGCGGTTGTAAGCCACATTGTCGGGTGACCGGGCTTGTGCCTCGCCAAAGTATTCAGCTGCGTGCTGCAGTTCGCCCACCTTCTGTGCCGCCAATCCACGCAAGTGCCACGCCTGCGGGATGTCCGGCATCGCGTCGAGTACCTGTCTCAGTATTGCTTCAGTGCGCGAAAGGTCTCCATTCTCGAACGACAGCAATGCTGTTGAGAGTATGTCGCCGAGCGGGCCGACGAGGGGAGCGTCCGCGCGCCTTGGCGCGGTCATGCCGGTAAAACTCGCGATATCGCGCACATACCGGCCGATTTATCCGGGAAAGCGTGGCCCACTGTCAATCGTAGGAATGCGCTAACGAAGGAAGTTCGAGAGCGACAGCGTCTGGATACGGGCAATTGTCGTGAACGAAGCTTCGAGCTGGATTTGCTCGAAATTAAGCGATGCCAATGCTTCCGCCGTGTCCACATTCTCGATCTGGGCAATCGAATCTTGGGCGAACTTTAAGAAATCGTTGTGCTTGCCCTTGATGCTGTCCAGCACGACCCGGTTTAGGCCAATATCTGCCCGCAGGTCGGCGAGTGTGTTGTCGGTCCCGTTATCGTCGATGGCATCGGTCAATTCAGCCATGGCGGCCTTGATAAAGGTCACCTCGTCATTGTTAATCGGATCGCTGAAGGTGTGAGTGGCCACGTTATCTAGGGCGCGGATGACCTGCTCGAATGCAGTCTCACTAGCCTTAACACCATAGGATACGCTGAATTTCTCATCGATTCTTGTCGACTGAGTGACGGTGTCGCCCTGGTAGTAACCGGTATCTGCGGCCGATTCAAAAGTTGGGTTTCGGGGACTTGTAATGGTTGGCGCGGTGTAACCGTTTGCTGGATCAAGATCGACCGGCCTCGTGTTCGTGGCACCACCGGCGAAGAGAAAGCGACTATCGTCCTTCGTATTGAGCAATTCGACAATCTGATCGCGAGCGGCCTCCATCAACTCCGGTATCTGCAGTTTTGAGGCGGCGCTGCCGTTCATTGCTCCGGCAAGGTCGGTCCTAGCTTTCCGGGCGACTTTCTCAATCTGGTCCATCGCAAAGGTCATCAAATCAAGGCGCTTCTCTGTGATAATGATATTCTCGATAAACTGTTCGGCCTGTTTGAGATCGCTTTTGAGATTGACGAGCCGACCGGCATTTTCGGCGACGCCGGAGAAGCGCTGCGTATTTTTTCCCGACGCGATCTGGACCTGTAGGTCATTGACATTGCGTTGCGTCCGCAAGGCAGCCGAGGTGATCACTTGCTGTTGGGCGAGGGAAGCTACTCTTGTCATGGTTTGCTAACTCCTATCGCACCGCGTCGATCAATTCCTGAAGCATATCTGCTGTCACAGTGATGATCCGTGCCGCGGCATTAAATGATTGCTCTAGGACGACTAGATTGGCGAGTTCTTCGTCTAAGTTTACTCCAGAAATTGAAGATGCGCGGAACTCCAGAGTCTCGGTGAACTGCGTCGTAAACTCGAGTTCGATCCGTGCGTCATTTGTCTGTGAAGCCTGTAACCCAAGCATCTGGGATGCATACTCACCAAGTGTTGTGGCAACACCTGAAATCCCGCCCGACGACCCGAAAGTAATGGAGGTGCCAAATACGCCTGCTAACTCAGCCGCCGCTGTCGCGTCACCGGTAGAGACGCCAGTGGATGTGCTTACAGTGCCGTGTGCAAGCCGCGACGGGTCGCTGACGATGTGGGAATTCACTTGGACCCGGCCGGAGAGTGCACGATTGTCCGTCGTCATGCTGATCTGGGTTAGCAAGGTACTGCTGTCGGCGATCCGGAAATTATTCCCATCCGAGTCTGAGATGATTAGGCGGCGCCCTGAGCCATCGTTGGCGACAGTCGCGGAGATATTGGCGTTTTCAAGGTCCGAATTCGCCGTGATATTTGAGGCGATTGTATCCAAAGATTGCCCGGTTGTGTATGCGACAGTGACTGGTGAATTTGTGAAGTTTCCGGTGAATGTTAGGTTGCCTGCAAGGCCGAGTGCTGTCGTGCTGTTCGTCTGTTGTGCAGAGGCGA
>CAXGSZ010000313.1:0-4092 GCA_964012455.1 uncultured Alphaproteobacteria bacterium | reverse complement strand
CGATAGCTGCCCTTTACTGGCTCGCACGTACGTGGCCGATAATTTGCGAGATCGTCCGCCGTGACGAAACTGCCGTTCGCCGAGAGATCCCCGGCGATCTCTGCACCGAGTTCTCCGGTATAGAAACCTTCCGCACCTTCAGCGGCTATTCGCTCGAACGTACGCGCCATACCCGGATTGTAGTGCATCTCTCCGACGGGATAGAGACTGCCGTCGTCACGCAAGTGGATACGCTTACATTCTTGCGTTGCGGAGACCCGCTGCAGACCGCCGGGCACGCCGGCCATCATCGGTCGCGACAGAAAATCGTAAGCGAAACAGGCGACGGGTGTTCCTTCGCGTGCGAGGGCGACGGCGGGCGCCACCAACGCATCGAGCGGTTTGGTGCAGAACCGACGATGCATTTCGCCGAAGCCTGCGACGGTTCCGGGCGTCAGGATCGACGTGTATCCAAGTTCGCTCCGGAAATCCTCGAAAAGTGTATATCCCGAAATTTCCGTACGGCCCTGGACGTCGTTCATCCACATCTCCGGTGTCACGCGGGACCCGGCCCGGGCGTGGAAGTCGATCATGCCATTCGTGCCGCTTTCCGCATGAAAGAACTGGAAACTGCCCATGCCGCCAAGGCCGCACATGAACGGGTCGACGACCATCTGTGCGAACGCCGTGGCGAGCGCTGCATCGAAGGCATTGCCGCCCGCCGACAGAATTTCCGCGCCGACATCAGCAGCCCGCGGCTGCGGGCAAACAACGATTCCCTTCATTCCGGCCTCCTAGGTTCGGAGCGTGAGCCCACCGTCGACGGTCAATCCATGGCCGGAAACGAAATCCGCATCGTCCGACGCGAGAAACAAGGCCGCGCGCGCAATATCGGCGGGCTCGCCGAGGCGTCTCAGCGCCGCCTTCTTCGCCCAGATCGCAGCGATCTCATCATCGTCGAAGGCGGCCTTTGTCATGCCGGTGCGGATTGCGCCCGGTTCGATATAATTCGCAGTAATTCCGAACTTGCCGAGGTCAAGCGCCAACGCCCGCGTCATGCCGGCGACACCGGCCTTCGAGGCACTATAGGCAGCCAGGCCGTAGTCGGTCATACGCGCCATGACCGAAGCTGTATTGATGATCCGACCAGCAGGTGAGTCCTTGAGGTGCGGCACCGCCGCTGTCGCCAACCGGAACTGCGCTGTCAGATTGACCGACAGCGTCAGGTTCCATTCTTCTTCGGTCTGTTCGCCAACGAGCGCGCGACGTGAAACGCCAGCATTGTTGAAAAGGATATCCAGCCGTCCGAACGCCTCGACAGCCGCACCAACGATGCGGCCCGGCGCATCCGCGTCGGTGATGTCGGTTTCGAACACAGAAACACCGGTTGATCCGTCATGCGCGTTACCAAGACCGGTATCCGGCAAGTCGACGGCGAGGACACATGCGCCCTCTGACGTGAACAATTGTACCGACGCGCGACCGATGCCGGACGCCGCCCCAGTGACTATTGCCGCCCGGCCCTCGAGACGCATGGCGTTAGACCGCCTCCAGCGGTGCTTTCAAGACCTGCCCCGGCGTACGGATTCCGCCGCGGCCCGGATCGCCAGGCACTAGTGAGGCGTAGCGGGCCGCAAAGTAATCCGGCAACGGTCGCGCGCCCTCGGGGCTGAGCCAGAGTCGAAGCAGATGGCGCTTACACTTTGGTTCCGGCCAATCTTCGTATGCCGTCCGGTCATGCAGAATCTGGTGGTTGTGCAAGACCTGGATATCGCCAGGTCGGAATTCCATATCGAGACGTAACTCGGCATCATTCGCCAACGCATCGAAAAGGTCGAGCGCCTCAAGTGTTTGCGCCGATAATTTTGGTACACCGTCGAAACGCTCCGCCGACTGAATGTAGCGCCGGATGTAATAGCCCGAGAGCTTGCCTTCGTGCCAGTTGAGCGGTGGCATATCGAAGTAACCTTTGTAGCCTTCCGGCACCTCGCCACGGCGGTCGACGGCAAGCGGCCGGAAGAGTTCCGCCGCCAAATCAGGATTCCGTTTAAGCATCTCATTAAAAATAGTTGTTGACGAAACGATGCTCGACAGGCCGCCCGACTTCGCCGGCTTCAAGCAGAGTAGAGCGACGAAGTCACAGCCGTCCGTGTGGAAATTCTGACGGACAGTTGTCTGATAGATGCGGACGTTCGTATCCTCGTGATCGTATCCGAGGTCCTTCACATGCCCGAGGACATGTCCCTTCGCGTTCTGCGGGACGGGGTAGCCGAGATGTGCGCCGAGGCCGTAATACACCATTGCCGCTTCCTCGGTCGTGTACTGATCGACCGGAATGCCGCGCAATAGCACAAAGCCGCGTCCCTCAAGCAGCTCACGCCGAACTTCGTCCAAAACCGGCTCTAATCGCGGCAGCGGAAAATTCGCGCGGTTAATATCGATGACTTCAAGGCCTTTCGCCTGGATGCTTCGCATGGCGGAATCGAGCTCCGTCAACTCCGCATCCGAAAACGGTCGCAGCCAGTTCGTTTCCTTCAGCATCTCGCTGCCATACCAGGCCGCCGGCCCCTTGATCGGGCCCGTCGGCATCGGCATTTCGCGCGATTCTAAGACAGCGGACATCGCAACACTCCTTCAGGAAAGTATAGTCCGAAATGGCGAAAGCGACACGTTGCCTGTGTCCAGCCGTCGCATTGTGTCGGTCGCAGAGTCACGTTAAGTCAGCGGCCTCGATCTAGTCGCGGAGATTTTCCAAGGATGCGGCAAAAATATCTCAACAAGATCATCGATGCGCGGGTCTATGACGTCGCGACGGAGACGCCGCTCGACCGTGCGCCTTGACGAATTTCCTCACGCATATGGGCGAGCCGTGGACCATCAGTCTTTTTTACTATCGCAACCATGGTTCGGCCTATGGAAGCGTGCTTTGCGGCATAAAGGTGCCGAAGGGAGATGCGAAAACATTCCAGTCATTCCTCGACACACTGGGTTATGCAAGCTTCCGCGAGACCGACAATCCCGCGTACCGGACTTTCCTCAACGGTGCCTCGTGAGGCCGTTCGCCAGAATACTCCTATTCATTTTCCTCAGTTTCCCGGCACACGCCGACGAGGCCGCCTGGTGGGCGCTTGAGACACCCGGAACCTTTGCCCTGATGCGCCACGCGCTGGCACCCGGAACAGGCGACCCAACCGAAGTGCGCATCGGCGACTGCACAACACAGCGCAATCTGAACGCGGCGGGACGAGATCAAGCGCGGCGGATCGGCCATGCGTTCCGGGAGCGCGGCATTGCCTTCGATGCTGTCTATACCAGTCAATGGTGCCGCTGCCGCGAGACCGCGAAATTGCTCGACCTGGGCACGCCGGCGGACCTGCCTTCCCTGAACTCGTTCTTCGAGAACTGGCAGAAATCGAAAACCCGCACTGCATCGTCGAGGAAATTTCTTTCCGAAAACGCGCCGGAAAACCGGCTGATTCTGGTAACCCACCAGGTCAATATTAGTGCGTTGACGGGCGAGTTCACGCAATCCGGCGAGGTCCTGGTGGTGCGTCAATCATCGGACGGCAGACTTCGGACACTCGGATCTATACACCTCGCGCCCGAGTGATCGGCAAAGCTGGATCCACCGTCTCTCCCGTTGGAAAATAGCAGCGAATGCGCGAAGGAGACCCCAATGACCGTCCCGCCGATCAAGAACGCCGCCGAATATACGGCGGGCCTGCAGGACGGGCGAACCGTTTATATAAACGGCGCGCTTGCCGGGACGTCACCGAACACAGCGCTTTCCGCAATTCCATCGAGACGGCGGCAAGTCTGTATGACTTTTAAGCCGATCCGGCCCACACGGAGGCGATGACCTTCGAATCGCCAAACCGCGGCCGAGCGGATCAATCTTATGAAGCTCGTCTCGGATGCCCTCGGCTCCGAATTTGGCGGCCGGCATACCCACTACGAAATGTTCTACTCCGGCGCTCAGTTCGTGACGCGGGGCCATAGTTTACGCACCTACGACTGGGACAGGTCGGCGGCGCTGATCTCGACGATCACCGACCGCTACGATCTCACGAACGGTTCTTGACGACGGTCGGACGGGAGCAATGTCGCTTTCAG
>CAXGSZ010000312.1:0-4101 GCA_964012455.1 uncultured Alphaproteobacteria bacterium | reverse complement strand
CTGGGTAGGCGGCGACAAAATAACGTTCGACAAGTATAAGGCGGTTCTCGATTCGATGGGTGACGCCGCTCGATATATTGGTCCGATCGGCGCAGGCTCAATCGCCAAACTGGTTCACAACCTGTCCGGCTATATCCTAGGATCGGCGCTAGCCGAGACGTTCAGCATGGGGGTCAAAGCCGGCTTGGAACCAGACGCCCTTTGGGAAGCAGTTCGACAGGGCGCATTGGGACGCCGGCGAACTTTCGATACCATGCACCGAAATTACCTGCCGCAAGATTTTGATCCGCCGAATTTCGCGCTGCAACTCGCCCGTAAGGACGTTGCCCTAGCGTGCGAAGTTGGTCGTGAATTTGACGTTCCGATGAAGCTGGCGCATACAGTGCTCGCGGAGATGACTGAAGCGATTAATCGCGGTTGGGGACACCGAGATTCACGTGTCTCCATGATGCTGCAGAACGAACGCGCAGGTGTGGACATAAAGGTCGATTCAGCACGTCTCGACGAAATCGTCGAGAACGATTGATTTGATTTATCGCACCGATACGACGTGAGGCAGCCGATGTCCGAATGATCCGACTGATCTTTTATTCAATATCTTAGATGAGACAAATACGTGCCGGCAGAATGGCTGAATAACGTGAACAGAATTTCAAATCAACGTATGAAATCAGTCATTCAGATATTGTAATAAAATTAACTCATACCGAATACCGAGAATTATAGAAAATTTCCACGAATGTGGCCCGAAGAAAAAAAATGTGTTGATTGATGGGGTTGGTACAACAGATCACCTGCCATTTTTGCTTTGAGCAATTTGAGGTTGATATAGAGATCCATGAAGACTTCGCGGGACACAACACCGAGATTTACGATTGTGCCGTGTGTTGTAACCCCAATAAATTATCTTACGAAGTCAATGACGGTGAAATATTCTCTCTGACCGTCAGCGACGGTAATGAATAGCCCCTCCGCCGTCACATTCAATTCTCCCTGAGCAAATCTTAGCCACACACGTGATCTTTTGTCCGTCCATGCGGTAGCCGCTTAAAACAATAGACGCAGTACTGTTCAGAGTATCGTTCTCCGTCATGTAAATCGAAACCCTCGACTTTACACAACTTTGGATTCTGCCACTCCATCGCCTAAAGGCTCCCAATATCGAGCGCGTTCTTAATTTGTTGCGCCTCCAATTTGAACAATATGTCATTATCTTCTAAGCGTTCGGTCTCACACGCGCGGCCTTGGTAGTAGAACATTGAACTCCATTCGACATGAGCGTGGCGCTTTAGGTAAGTGTACTGCACCTCCTGACAAAACGCCGGACCAAATTTTTATGGCCGGCTATAGAACACCCATCAACGCGGTTTCGCACGCTAGTCGAAACGCGTTCACCAATGCACTTGAGCTGAAACACATCCACCTGATGCATGCTTCAAAAGAAAACTGGGTTCCCGTGTGTCGAGAGACGGAGGACAAATCCTTGGATGCATATCCGGACGAATTAATCGCCGATTGGCGCCGCCGCCACGGTTTCACCGACTGAGGAGCGCGGAACACAAAGCCACTGCTGCTTGACAGACCGGATGCATCTACGTATCTCGAGACCCCGCTCGAAAGAGTCAATATGGCGGATTAGCTCAGCTGGTTAGAGCAGTGGAATCATAATCCATGTGTCCGGGGTTCAAGTCCCTGATCCGCCACCAGTTTCCAAAACGCCCCACGTTACATTTACGTGGGGCGGTTTCAGTTCCAGGTGTGAAACAACGCCAGGGTTCGACTTTCCAGGAATCTGGGCCGGCGCATGCAGGTTCACCCAACGGCCGTCTAAGACACTTTTCAGGCAAGATAGATATATTCATGCACAAGGGCAGTACGCCAGCGATATGGCGGACGAATAGAAAGGCTTCGCATATGACAAACGATCGTTTTGGGATGGGTTGGGGAATGGCCGGCGGAACGACCCTGGCGTCTGTGGAGGAGGCGCGAGAAGCCGCCATCCTCGCCGAAAAGACCGGCTTCGACAGTTTTTGGATTTCCCATGCCGCCGGCATCGATTCGGTCGCCGCCCTCGGCAGCATTGGCCGTGACGTTCCTAGTCTTTCTGAAGTCGGCACGTCCGTTGTCCCCATCTATGGCCGTCATCCGGTTGCCTTCGCGCAGCTCGTACGAACGGCCCAGAATGCAACCGGCGGCCGATTAACGCTCGGTATCGGCACCGGCAATCAAGGCTATGTCGAAGACAAGCTCGGCCTCAGCTTTGACAAACCCTACACCTATGCACGCGAATTCATTGATGGTTTGGAACCACTACTAAACGGAATACCAGCTGATACGACAGGGTCACTAGTTTCCGCTCATGCGGAACTCGGCATTGAGGCGCCCCCCACGCCAGTCTTACTGGCCGCGCTCGGCCCCCGAATGTTGCGATTTGCAGGGAGCCGCCTACAGGGCACGACGCTCGGTCAATGCGGACCCCGCACCATCGCCAGCTATATCCTGCCACATCTCAGAGAAGGCGCCGAGAGCTCGGGACGCAAAACACCTCTGCGCGTCCTGGCGTTGGTAAGAATATGTGTCACTGATTATATTGCGCCCGCGAAAGCTTTGGCGCGGGAGATTTCGGCGCACTACCAGGCCATTCCATCATATTCCGCGGCTACGAAGCACGAAGGATTGGACGACCCATCCGATCTTCATTTGATCGGAACATGGCAGCAAGTACTCGATGGTCTGGCTGGCTATGGAGAAGCGGGAGCCACAGATCTCCGTGTCCATGTAGTCGCGCCCGACGACAAGTCGCGTGAAGCAACCTACGCGGCACTGGAAGAGTACTTATCGTGAAACTGCCAATTCGTCGCCCGCAGAAATGGTGGAGCACAACACGGTTAGAATAGTTTCCGCCAAAGAGTCGACCAATTCATCCAAAGGGACATGTTAAAATCAGCTCAATTAAATTTCCGAGTGATCTCACTATCCCAACCTATGCCACACGGATAAGAACAACAGGAAAACGGTAGACATGCGACCTAACAAAATCAAGCGACTGTGGAACGAAGGAAAGTGTCCGACCCTGGGATGGCTCTCAATCTCTCACGGGTTTACGGCTGAGATTATGGCGCGTCAGGGTTTCGACGCCCTCTGTGTCGACTTGCAACACGGCACATCAGAGGCAAACGATGTGTTGCCCATGTTGCAGGCGGTTTCACAGACAGACACCGTTCCGTTTGTTCGCGTTTCATGGAATGACCCAGCGTCCATTATGAGAGCATTGGACCTCGGTGCTTATGGCATCATTGTGCCGCTGGTTAATAATGCCGAGGAAGCGGCAGCCGCGGTAGCCGCCTGCCGTTATCCGCCAGACGGCATTCGTTCTTCGGGTCCTGTGCGCGCCGCACACTACGGCGGGGCCAATTATTTCACCGAGGCAAACGATGAAATTATCGTAATGGCTATGGTCGAGACAAAGGAAGGCCTCGCCAACCTTGACGAGATATGCGCAACACCGGGCCTGGATGCCGTCTATATAGGCCCTGCTGATCTTTCATTCGCGCTCGATATGGCGCCGCAGGCCGACAACCCAGATCCCGTCCATCTCGCCACCTGCGACAAAATCCGTGACACCGCACATAAGCATGGCATTAAGGCGGTCATGCACTGCGCCGCTGCACCCTTCGCCTCCGAGGCCGTAAAGCGCGGCTTCGATATGGTCATGTTGGCATCCGACTTGAACTGCCTGATCGCCGGAGTTCGCAAACAACTCGATGACCTGAAGGCAAATACCGAGGCTTAGCTTAAGCTTTCAAGCGCTCTCCAGTCTTGGCATCCGCCTGTACCGCACGCGCGTACGATGGGATCGCGGTCACCTTGTCGAAATACGCCTGAATGTTGGCCGGAAGAGATTCACTGACCATTCGGCGGTAGCCGCGCATCGCGTAGCAGATACTGAGATCTGCTGCCGTCATGGTGTCTCCCAGTAGAAAAGTCCGGTCCGCCATAGCTGCGTCAAGCGCAACCACGCACGCGGTTGCCCGGCTTTTCATCTCCGCGACAACTTCATCGAGCTCCGGATTAAACTCCCGACGATGATTTACGATTTCG
>CAXGSZ010000311.1:0-4120 GCA_964012455.1 uncultured Alphaproteobacteria bacterium | reverse complement strand
CAATCAGATTGACATTGATCACCCGCGAGAACTGATCGAGATCCATCGGCCCTTCACGACCGACAATCCGGCCGGCCGTGCCAATACCGGCACAGTTAACGCAAATCGCCGCCAGCCCATGGGCGTCCCGGGCCGCAGTAACCGCCGCTTCACCGGATGCAGCATCCGAAACATCGCATTCGAAGGCACTTCCACCGATCTCCGCCGCGACCTCTTCCGCCGCCGCCTTGTTGATATCGAGCACGGCTACCTTTGCACCTGCCGACGAAAGAGCCCGCGCCGTACCGGCCCCGAGACCGGAACCACCGCCAGTCACGATTGCCGGCAATCCCTTCGCGTCCATCTTCATCTCCCTGTTGGCGTTGAATTTGCCAGCCGTATAGCAGAGCCCGGCGGCACTTCCCATATGTGTCATTTGAACCATAGATACGAACCCGGTTTCGGTTCTGCACGTATGGTGGCGGATGGAAGCATCGTAGCGCGCGGATTCTGGCACAAGCTCCGCAGTGCATCGGGCGCAGTCTTCCCTTCCCAAGGGAAGCCGTCGCTACTTATTGCTGCGCCCAAGATCCGGAAACGCCGATCGGTGTGTAGGACGCTTTCATAGCCGCACTCGCGTATTTCATCGTGCCGACAGACCTCATTCCGGATGTCATCATCGGTCTCGGCTACACCGGCGATATCAGCGTGTTCTGGGTAGCCTGGCGCATCGTGTCTGGCTACATCACCGACGCCCACCGAGCGCATGCCGCAGAATTGCTCGACCGTCCTCCACGCAACGAGGATCATCCAGGAGCACCGTCACGACGTACCGTAGCGGACCGGCGGTATCGACCGCCTCGAACGGATAACAAGTGACAGGTACGAGCCCGCCCGCCGGCTCCATGCGGACTCCGGTCGTACGAGCGTCAGCGATATTACGCCGAAACACCCAAAACGACCTGCGGCGGCCTTCGCGATCGGTCAGCACCAGGCGATCGCCCGGTACCAGATTTTTCTGAAAGCTAAAATGCGTATCGCGATGACCGGCGAGGACAAAGAAGAGAAGACCACGAGCGCCAGCGCGTGGCGGACGGCGAGGGCCATTGGGCGAAACATGATGCGGTCTCCAGTCTGTCGGCCGAGAACCGCATTTCGCCCCATCAATGGTGTCGGGCCGCGCGTGCAATCGATTACGCGGCTAATTCGGTCGAAGTTCGGGCGTTGGCTACTCGGCCGCTTCGGGGCCTTGGGCCGCGTCTTTATAGATGAAGCCGGATCGGGTATTGGTCACGCGGTCGTGCAGGGCCACTGCAACCGGCTCGAAATCGAAGGCGGGAGCGGGCTCCAGCTCAAACGCGTCAGCGGTGTATTCCCCACGCACCAAGGTGGCGCTATCGGGCACACCTGTCACCTGGCGCACGCGTGGCGTCACATAGCGCATCGCGACGCCGATACGCCGGTCATCCGAGCGATTGGGTGCCGAGGCGTGCGCAATATTAACGTGATGGAGCGAGATTGAACCCGGTTGCAGGACGACATTGGATGCGGCCTCCTCGTCGAAGTTGCGCTTCATGACCTGACCGCGCGTTAACAGATTATCCTCATCAAAGGTATCCTCGTGCTCGACCTCGTCCCACTTATGGCTGCCCGGCATCATCTTCATACAACCGCTTTCCACGGTCGATGGCGAGAGTGCAATCCAGGCCGTCACTACTTCGTGGCAGCTGAGCCCCCAGTAATTGCCATCCTGATGCCAGGAAACGAACCCAGGATCCTGCGCGTCCTTGATGAAAAGGCTCGTCTGCCAACACAACAGGTCCGGGCCGAGTAAATCTTCCACTGCATCCAGTATCTCGGGCCGGCGCACCAACTTCGCCATCCAGGTGGTGACGAGATGGAGTTTTTGGCGCTTCATGCCTTTCGTATAATCGGGATGCGCGCTCTCGAACGCCTCCAGCCGGGCGCGGTAGCTCCCAGCTTCTTCCGCGCTCATCACAGGGACCGGATAGACGAATCCGTCGCGGCGATAGGCAGTTACTTGCTTGTCGGTCAGGTGTTTTGTCATTTACCGAATGATTTTCATCCAAAGCCGGACCAGGTCAAGCGGTTGAAGCGTCGGAGCCGGGCCGGAATTCATTGAATCCGGCTCGTCTTGGGCGTAGTTTTGTCGCTCTGACTGCAATGAGAGTGGCGTCCGCCGCCGAGCAAGAGGAAATTGCACCATGACCTACATCGCCTCACGCATGAGCCGTGTCCAAGTATCCCCGACAATGGCGGTGACCGACAAGGCCCGCGAGATGAAAGCCGCCGGAGAGGACGTTATCGGCCTCGGCGCAGGCGAGCCAGATTTCGACACGCCGGAATTCGTCAAGGAAGCGGCGATCGCCGCGATGCGCGACGGTAAGACGAAGTATCCGCCAGTTCCGGGCATTCCGGAATTGCGCGAGGCCGCCTGCCGCAAACTGAAGCGCGAGAACGGCCTCGACTACACACCAGACCAGGTCCAAATCGGGGTCGGTGGCAAGCAGATCATCTTCAACGCGATGATGGCCTCCCTCAATCCGGGTGACGAGGTTATTGTGCCCGCCCCTTACTGGGTGAGCTACACGGACATTACCTCCTTCGCCGAAGGCACGCCGGTCGTCGTTGAATGCCGTCAAGAGAACAACTTCAAGCTCTCGCCGGATCAACTTGAGGCGGCGATAACGTCGAAGACCAAATGGCTGTTCCTCAACAGCCCATCGAACCCGACCGGCGCGGCCTATTCGAAAGCCGAACTGCAAGCACTCGCAGACGTACTGATGCGCCATCCGCAGGTCATGATCTTCGCCGACGACATCTATGAACACATCACCTACGACGACTACCAATTCCACACAATCGCGCGGGTGGAGCCGGGCCTCTATGACCGCACGCTCACCATGAATGGCGTCTCCAAGGCCTACTGTATGACCGGCTGGCGCATCGGGTATGGTGCCGGGCCGAAAGAGCTGATCAAAGCGATGAACGTGATCCAGTCGCAGAGCGTCTCCGGTGCCTCCTCGATCAGCCAGTGGGCTTCGGTCGCCGCCCTCGACGGCGACACGAGCTTCATCCAAGAGCAAAACAAGGTTTTCAAGGAACGCCGCGACCTCGTCGTCGGTATGCTTAACCAGGCGAGCGGTCTCGACTGTGCGACTCCGGAAGGCGCTTTTTACGTCTATCCGTCCTGCGCCGGCCTGCTTGGCAAAAAAACGAAAAGCGGCAGGATTATCGAAAATGACGAGGACTTTGCCACCGCCCTGCTAGAGCAGGAAGGTGTCGCCGTCGTCTTTGGCGCGGCCTTCGGCCTCTCACCACACTTTCGGATTTCCTACGCCTACGCGACGGCAGACCTGGAAGAAGCCTGCCGCCGCATCCAGCGCTTCTGCGGCTCACTAAGCTAGGCGGTGTCGCTATCTTTTTCGACTGAACGGGTTAATTAGGGGGACGAAACCGCCACGCCCCCTCCCCGCTTCGGCGTCTCGCCCTACTTCCCTCTCCAACGTGACAGACCCCGACGGAGGAGGCGCGCCGATGGCTGATTATCAGAAACCGATCCCGCAACCAACGCCTGAAACCCAACATTTCTGGGACGGGTGTAAGGACGGAAAGTTGCTGCTGCAGCGCTGCAAGGACACTGGCAAGGCGTATTTCCCGCCGCGGCCGTTCAGCCCCTACACAGGCAGCAAGGACGTCGAGGTCTTCGAAGCCTCGGGCAAGGCTAAACTATTTAGCTACGTCATAAACCACCGGCCAGCGAAGGGTTTCGAGGATGAAGCGCCCTACGCCATCGCCGTCGTCGAACTCGACGAGGGGCCGCGCATGATGAGCAACATCGTCGATTGCGATCAGACGCCGGAAGCGCTGGAACTCGATATGGCACTCGAAGTCACCTTCGAAGATATCACCGACGAGATATCGCTGCCGAAGTTTCGGCCGGCGAAGAGCTGAGGAGGGCGAGAGAGATGAAACCAGGATCAATCGCCGTCGTTGGCGCCGCCGAGACTACCGAACTCGGGAAGATTCCCAACATGTCCAACATCCAGCTGCACGCGGATGCGGCGCTGAACGCGATGGCCGATGCCGGGCTCAAGCCCAGCGACATCGACGGTATCGC
>CAXGSZ010000310.1:0-4150 GCA_964012455.1 uncultured Alphaproteobacteria bacterium | reverse complement strand
TGCCGACAATTCGGGCACGGCAGTGTGCGTTATCGGTCCGAATCGGCAATTGCCAGCCGAGCCAAGAACGCGCGGCAATCCCAATATCCTGAAGCGCCAGCGCCATCAACCCGGTAGTGACCTGCTCCCCCGATGAGAGCACAACATCATATTCAAGCGCATCGTGCAGTGCGCTGATTGAGCCCACATGATCGACCAGTTGATTGGTGACACCTGCCATCGCGGAGACTACAACCGCAACCTCGTTGCCGGCCTCGACCTCGGCCTTCACCTTCTTGGCAGCATTGCGGATTCGCTCCACATCAGCGACGGATGTGCCACCAAATTTCTGCACCACTCGGGCCATCGACTGATTCCTGTGCGTCACTCGGGCGCGGTTGCCTTAGGAGGGCGGCGTATCCATACTCGCAACCTCGAGACATCGCAAGATTCGGAAACACCACCCAATGATGGAAAAGCAGCAATCCCGGCCACTTAATGCGAGCGTCGACAATTACGAAATCGCGAAATTCAGCGCGCTTGCGGATGAATGGTGGGACCCGCAAGGCAGCTTCCAGCCGCTGCATAAACTCAACCCCGCGCGGCTCGCATATATTCGCGACCGAATTTGTGCCAACTTCGATCGAGATACCGCCGATCGTCATCCTCTCGCGGGGCTTCGCGTGGCGGACATCGGCTGCGGCGGTGGATTGCTGACCGAGCCAATGGCGCGGCTCGGAGCAAAGGTCACGGGTTTCGACGCTGCAGAACGGAATATCATGGTCGCGCGAAATCACGCGGAGCGAATGGGTCTCGTAATCGATTACCGGTTCGCCACGGTTGAAAACATTGCCGACGCAGGCGAACAATTTGATGTCGTACTCAACATGGAAGTCGTCGAGCATGTGGCCGACGTCGCACAATTCCTTGATGCCAGCTGCACTTTGGTGAGGCCCGGTGGCATGATGTTCGTCGCCACTCTGAACCGCACGCTGAAATCGTTCGCCTTCGCCATCGTTGGTGCGGAGTACGTTTTACGGTGGTTGCCGCGGGGCACGCATGACTGGCGGAAATTCTTACGCCCGTCTGAAATGGCCGCGGCGTTGCGCCGGGGCGGCCTGACGGAGATTGCGTTTGCGGGCCTGGCATTCGACGCACTGAAAGACATCTGGCGGATCGACGAACGGGATATTTCGGTGAATTACCTCGGTTGCGCAGTGCGCCCGACAGACTGAGGTTCAAGCGTCAGTCTGCGGAAGCGTTGGCAGACGATACACCTCAATTTCTTCGTCTGCCAATTTCTGCACTTCATCGTCCGAGGCAACACCGCGAATGCCCCGTTCCATGGCTTCGCCGTAATGAATCCGGCGCGCTTCTTCTGCGAAATCTTCACCGACGTCGTCAGTGTTCCTTTGGACATGACGGTGGATCTCGTGGATTACCTCACGGATCATTTCCGCCGGCGGAACATTGGTTGTGGACTTACGCGACTTACCCATATTGACGCGCGGCGCCATCGGCGCCTTCTGAACCTCGCGGTCGCCGCACACCGGGCAGACAACCTCTCCAGCCGCCGCCTGCTCGTCATAGGCGGAACCGCTTTTGAACCACGCCTCAAAGACGTGATTTTTAGAGCATCGAATGTTGAATGAAATCATAAAAATTCCAGTCCAACAGGGTTTTGTCATTTGACCAACAACATAGATGGCAATTGATCGACATAACTGCAAGTACAGGCAGAAATGGCGAAAGACCCGCCCCTTCATACGAATGCTATTCCCTCCCCCTGGGTACAGCGGTTCGCAGCGCACATTCCAGCCCACGCCACGGCCCTCGATCTGGCCAGCGGGGGCGGGCGCAACGGCCGTTGGCTGATGGCGCGGGGGCTGCACGTCACGTTTCTCGATCGCGATGTCTCCGCCATCGCAGATTTGGCGCCTGCCGCGCATGCAGAGATCATCAAGACGGACTTGGAGACCGGTGGGCGGTTTCCGATCTTGGGACGGCAGTACGACTGCGTCGTGGTTACCAATTACCTGTGGCGCGATATCCTCGACGATATTTGTGAAGCCGTGACGCCCGGGGGATTGCTGATATACGAGACCTTCGGCATCGGCAACGAGGCATTCGGCCGACCTCGCAATCCGGATTTTTTACTACGACCTGGGGAACTGGCAGAGAACGTGCGCGATAGCTTCCGGATAATCGGTTACGAACACGGACGACGGGACATCCCGTCACCCGCAGTCATTCAACGCCTGGCCGCCATTCGTCAGTAACGCTCGGCTATTCCCCAGCTGCAAGCAGGTCGATCGGTGCGGGCGGCGCGAACTCACGGTCGTGCGTGAGAGCGGGCACCATACCGCGCGCCTTGTCGACCAGCGACAGGTCAAGCTCAGCCGTCACCACACCGGGCGCTTCGCCGCCATCCGCCAAAATTTCACCCCAAGGAGCCACGATCAAAGAGTGACCGTATGTCTCCCGTCCATCCTCGTGATCCCCGCATTGAGCCGCCGCGACTACAAAACATCCGGTTTCGATGGCGCGGGCCTGAAGAAGAATATGCCAATGCGCTTTGCCGGTCTGGCGGGTAAAAGCCGCTGGCACCATCAGGACGCGCGCACCGGCATGGGCGAGTGCGCGATAGAGGTACGGGAAACGCACATCGTAGCAAACCGTCAGACCGATCCCGCACCAGGGCGCTTCCGCCACAACCGCGCGCTCGCCGGGCCGGAATGCTTTCGACTCGCGGAAACTGACACCGTTTTCCAAATCCACATCGAACATATGAATCTTGTCATAGGTCGCGGCAGTCGCCCCCTTGTCGTCGATCAGGAAGGATCGATTCACATTGCGTTCGTCATCGAGAAGCTTGATGACGAGGGAACCCGTATGTAGCCAAACGCCGAGTTCCGCTGCGAGTTCGCGGTACGCCTTCAGAGACGTCTCCTCATCCTCGGTCTTTATCACCTCGGCCGACTTGCGCCGACTAAGCTGAACCAGATTGACGACCTCGGGCAAACTGATCAATTGCGCGCCGGCGCCATGCGCCTCACGGATGAGTTCGCTTGAGATATCGATATTGCGTCCAATGTCCGTAGTCGACGTAAGCTGAACGCAGGCCACCTTGAGGTATTCGCTCATGGGTTCGCCTCCAGCATTTGTGCGAGTTCTCCAGATGCCTCAAGCGCGTGTAGTTCATCGCAGCCACCTATTCCACATCCGTCAATAAAGATCTGCGGTACCGTATGTCGTCCCTCGGCGCGCTCCATCATTTCCTTTTTCAGCGCCGGCTTGAACATCACATCGAATTCTTCAAACTCAAGTCCTTTGCTGATCAGCAGACGTTTAGCTGCGTGGCAGAATCCGCACAGTGGGCTGGTATAGATTTCGATCTTGTTCATAACACGTTCGTCCCAACACTATCCAGATTGGCCCTTTAAATATAGGCTGATCGCCAAATTTACCACTCCGGACACGAAGGCGTGACAGGATCAGTTCGACCGGGGCCGTTCGACACGTGCCAAGGTCAGCACATGGACTTCCGACGCACCAGCCGCCCGAAGCACACGCGCGCAAGCTTATACGGTGACGCCTGTCGTGACCAAATCGTCGACCAGTACTACCGTGTTGCCGCTGACCCATTCATTATTGCCGCTCCATATCGCGAAATCTGCTTGAACGTTCCGTCGTCGCGCCGCGCGCGACAAACCACTTTGCGTGGGCCTGTTGCACGACCGCTAAAAGAGGTCCGGAATGGTTGGCACGCTCGAACATCTGGTAAGCGACCGCGCTAGCAGGAGGGACTGGTTGTTTCGCAGCCGCAGCAGGCGCCGTCAATGCAGCGGCTCGAGTATGATTAGATCGGCTCCATCTAGAATATGCGCACCGGGGCGGAGCATTCAAAGCCCAAAGGCATCCGCGAACCGGGTTCGGTCGGAGTGTTTTAAGGCGAGCACCAGCTCGCGGCCGGCGTCGTAATACAGGACTGCCGCGCGCTGTATCATACGGTGGCGGGCGCCGTATGCAGGCACCACAGAGTGCTCAATCTGAAACCGCGTACTCGAACGGATGGCCGCAGCATGAGCAACATGGTGTTCGGACACACGACAATCTGAACCAGCAAGGGGGGCAAATCACACCGGCATCGTCGATCAAATCGCCACAGACG
>CAXGSZ010000309.1:0-4161 GCA_964012455.1 uncultured Alphaproteobacteria bacterium | reverse complement strand
CTCCGATGGCTCGCCTTTCGGGCGGATCGGACCTAAATGAGAACTAGTCCGTCTCCGCGGGTCGAACACAGCTTGCGAAGCGGTCTTAAATTTTTGTTTCACGGCTTGAGAAGGAGCTTGCGTTTAGGCATGCTCCGGCTCAATCGTTAGGTAGAACGAATACTGACGAACGAGAAAACCTCAAACAAAAGGAACGGCTATAACGATGGTGGGCATGCGTTTTGAAGCTCCGGAGTCTGTCGATGCAGCAGTCTCGCTTCTGGCGGGTACGAGCGGCGACACCCGGGTCCTTGCGGGGGGAACTGATCTCTTGGTTCAACTCCGCGCCGATATGATTGAGCCTGAGCTCGTGGTCGACATAAAGCGGATCGCGGAAACGCGGACCGTCACGGAAGAAGACGGCGGGTTCCGTGTCGGGGCAGCAGTCGCCGGCGCCGAACTCAAGGAGCACACCTCCTTCCCCAGCGCATGGCCGGGCGTGATATACGCCTTTGACCTGATCGGCTCGACCCAAGTTCAGGGTCGGTGCACGATGGCTGGTAACCTCTGTAATGCGTCGCCCGCAGCGGATAGCGTCCCCGCAATGGTGGCAGTGGGTGCCGTCGCCCGCATTGCCGGTCCAAACGGGGTCCGCGACGTGCCGGTCGAAGAAGTCCCGACCGCTCCAGGACGGACATCGCTTGCGAAGGGAGAATTCGTCCTATCGATTTTCTTCCCGAAGAAAGCTGCTAACACGGGAGATGCATACCTCCGGTTCATCCCTCGAACGGAAATGGACATCGCCGTCGTCGGCTCGGGCGTTTGCTTGACCCTCGACGAGAGCGGCACCTGCACGGGAGCCAAAGTTGCGCTCGGCGCTGTGGCTCCAACCGTGATTCTCGTGCCGGATGCAGCGAGCGCCCTGGTCGGAACCAAAGTCGACGAAGCCGCGATTGAAGCCGCCGGTGCGGCAGCTACCGTCGCGGCCAAGCCGATTAGCGACAAGCGCGGCACTGTCGAATACCGGAAGAAAGTCGCGGGTGTTCTGACCCGCCGGGCGCTGGCGACCGCGCTCGAACGCGCGAAAGGTTGAACGATGTCGAAGATACACGTTACAACCACCATTAACGGCGACGAGACAGAGTTCCTTTGCGAGCCGGAGGAAACGTTACTCGACGTCCTTCGTGAAACCCTGCACTTGACGGGCAGTAAGGAAGGTTGTGCTTCCGGCGACTGCGGCGCATGCAGCGTTATGGTCGACGACCGCCTCGTATGCTCTTGCCTCGTGCTCGGTGCCGAAGCACAAGGACGCGACGTCGAGACCATCGAGAACATGGCTGAAGGCGACAACCTGCATCCACTGCAGCAGAAGTTCCTGGAGCACGCCGCATTGCAGTGCGGTATCTGCACCCCGGGCTTCCTAGTCGCGTCGAAGGCGCTGCTCGAAAAGCACCCTGATCCCACCGAGACCGAAATCCGCTACTGGCTGGCCGGAAACCTGTGCCGATGTACCGGTTACGACAAGATCGTCCGGGCGGTCCAGGATGCGGCGGCCGAGATGAGAGGATCCTGAAATGCCCGATGACGTTCGTACGGACGATCTGAAATGGGTGGGCAGCCGGCCGATTCGCCCTGACGGCGTCGACAAGGTGACCGGACGCGCCCGTTTCGGCGCTGACTTCAACATGCCGAACCAGCTGGTCGGCAAAGTCCTGCGCAGCCCGCACGCACACGCGATCATCAAGTCGATCGACACTTCGAAGGCGGAAGCCTTGAAGGGCGTGAAGGCGGTCGTCTGCCGCGACGATTTCGAGGACATGCCTTCGGAATTGGCCCCGGCCGGCGAAATGCTGATCAACTACAAGGATATGACGCGCAACGTTATTGCTCGCGAAAAAGTCTTGTATGACGGCCATGCCGTTGCGGCCGTTGCAGCATCGAGCTCCACGATCGCGCGTCGTGCCTTGAAGTTGATCGTGGTCGATTATGAAGTGCTGCCGCACGTCATCGATCCGGTACCGGCAATGGCAGACGACGCTCCGGTCCTGCACGACGACATGATCACCGAGGGGTTGGATCCGGCACCGACGCAAGCGTCGAATGTCGCCAAGCGTGTCGAGTTCGGCACGGGCGATATCGATAAAGGTTTTGATGAGGCCGACGTCATCCTTGAACGCGAGTTCGAGACCAAAGCAGTCCATCAGGGCTACATCGAGCCGCACGCCTGTGTCGCGAACTATTCCGAAGACGGCTCAGCCGAACTCTGGTGCACTACCCAGGGCCACTTCGTTGTGCGTGGACATTGCGCCAAACTGGTCGGCATGGACGTCTCGAAATTACGCGTTACCTCTTCGGAGATCGGCGGTGGTTTCGGCGGCAAGACTGTCGTGTATCTTGAGCCGTTGGCCCTGGCGCTTTCACGGAAGTGTCACCAACCGGTAAAGATGGTCATGGACCGCGACGATGTCATGCGTGCCACCGGTCCGACTTCCGGAGCGAACGTCTGGGTCAAAATCGGCGCAAAGAACGACGGCACCATCACCGCCGGGGAGGCAATTCTGAAGTATCAGGCCGGCGCATTCGCCGGGTCACCCGTGCAGCCGGGCTGTATGTGCGCGTTCGCCCCCTATGACCTTGAGAACGTCAAGGTCGTGGGTTTCGACGTCGTCACAAACCGGCCAAAAGTCGCGGCCTACCGGGCGCCTGGTGCTCCGATCTCAGAATATGCGGTTGAAGCGCTGGTCGACGAATTGGCGCAGAAGCTGGATATGGACCCAGTCGACCTTCGCCTCAAGAATGCGGCGAAGGAGGGAACACGTGCCGCCTACGGCCCGAAATTCGGACCGATCGGTCACGTAAAAATCCTAGAAGAGGCCAAGGCACTCGACCAGTACAGTACACCTTTGGGCCCGAACCAGGGCCGCGGCGTTGCGTCCGGTTTCTGGTTCAATATCGGTGGTGAAACCTGTGCAGCATTACAACTTAACGTTGACGGGACATTGAACCTGATGGTTGGCACGCCCGACGTCGGTGGCTCGCGCGCTTCAATGGCACTTATGGCTGCCGAGACGCTCGGGGTCGACTATGAAGATGTCCGGCCGATCATCGGTGACACCAGTTCGCTCGGTTATACCTTCCTTACGGGCGGAAGCCGCGCCACCTTCTCCAGTGGCATGGCCGTCGTTCAGGCTTCGGAAGACATTATCCAGAAAGCCTGTGCCCGCGCGGCCAAGGTCTGGGAAATCGACGAGGAAGCAGTGACCTGGGAGGACGGTTTGATCAAACCATCCGGCCCCAACGCTGGTGACTTTGAACCGATGACCCTTGCCGACATCGCCAAGCACGCCAATAAAACCGGCGGGCCGATATCGGGATTTGCACAAATCAACGCGCAGGGAGCAGCTCCGAGTTTCGGCACTCACGTTGTCGATGTCGAAGTCGATCCGGAGACCGGCAAGGTTGATGTCCTGCGCTACACTGTCTTGCAGGACGCCGGAAAGGCCGTGCACCCGGCTTATGTTGAGGGTCAGTTCCAGGGCGGCGCCGCACAGGGTGTCGGCTGGGCTCTCAACGAAGAATACATCTATAATGAGAAAGGCCAGATGGAGAATACCGGTTTCCTTGACTATCGGATTCCGGTCTGCTCTGACTTGCCGATGATCGACACGGTAATCGTTGAAGAGCCGAATCCGCGCCATCCCTACGGGGTACGCGGCATCGGTGAAACGCCGATCATCCCGCCGATGGCAGCAGTGGCAAATGCTGTCAGCCGCGCCACCGGCGTGCGCTTCGCTGAACTGCCGATGTCACCGCCACGCATCCTCGCGGCTTTGGACGCAGCAAAGGAAGCGGCTGGGTAAGACAATCAATCTTCCGCTCCTTTCCGAGAAGAGCAGCTAACGTTAAACTCCGCGCTAATCGGCGGAGTTTTCGTTTTGTTGCCGTGCGTCCTCTATTGACCCGACTGGTGTGCCCCATGATATCCAACCCGGCGGTCGCCATCGTCTGTCTCGCATTCGTGCTGCCACGGCTCGTGATTCTTACGCTCTACGGACCCGTTTTCTTCGACGACAGCGCTGATTTCATACTCTATGCAGATCGTATCCTCGCCAGCACAGAGTGGCTCTTTTCGCCGGAAACCGGCAGCGGCATGCCGATCACTTACGTCCGCTTACCGGGATA
>CAXGSZ010000308.1:0-4164 GCA_964012455.1 uncultured Alphaproteobacteria bacterium | reverse complement strand
AGAGCGTCGTACTCATTACTTCCAAGAAGGGGACAGTGCGCGCCAATCATTATCACCTAACGGATTGGCACTATTGCTATGTTACTGAGGGTGAAATCGACTATTACCATCGCCCTCATGGCTCGCAAGAAGCTCCGAAGAAAGTCACAGTCAAGACTGGACAACTGTTTTTCACGCCTCCAATGGTCGACCACGCCATGATATTCGTTGAGGACACGACGTTCTTCACTTTTGGGCGCAATCCGCGCGATCAGGAGTCCTACGAAGCGGACGTCCGACGTATCGAGATGATCGATCCGAAAACGATCAATTTCTAGGTTCGACCGGTGGTAACCTGCCGCATTCGACACGATTGCCGACTATGCGGAGGAACGTCGTTGCAACTGGCTTTTTCGCTGGCCCCGACGCCTCCTGCCAATGAATTTCGGACGAAGGATGCGTTGAAGAGCACACAGGAGGCTTTTCCGCTAGAATTGCGACTATGCGACGCCTGCGGACATTTACAGCTTGCCCACATCGTAGACCCGGAAAGGCTCTTCACCGACTATATCTATGTCTCCGGAACGTCACCAAGTTTCGTATCGCATTTCAATTTATACGCTAGCGAGGCCTGGCAATTGGCAGGTGCCGATAACGGGGATCTTGTTGTTGATATCGGATCAAACGATGGGACGCTACTAAAAGCATACCAAACGTTGGGAGCCAGGGTGAGAGGGATTGATCCCGCCCGCAAAATTGCGCAGGCTGCAACCGAGGTCGGTATTCCGACAAAATGTGCGTTTTTTTCTTTAGATATCGCAAAATCAATTCGCGACGAGATAGGGCACGCAAAGATCATCACCGCGAATAACGTCTGCGCGCACATCGACGATCTGCAAAGCGTAGTTGCCGCTGTGTCGCTACTGCTTGCGAATGATGGCATATTCGCTTTCGAAGTGTCCTACCTACTCGATGTTCTCAGCAAGACGCTCTTTGACACGATTTACCACGAACATCTCGATTATCACGCGATTTCACCACTGATACCATTTCTCAAACGGCATGGTCTGACGGTATTTCATTCGGAAAGAGTTGGGAGTCATGGCGGTTCGATCCGTGTTTTTGCTGCTCCTAAAGAGAGCGGGCGTATGCCGACCCGTGCTCTGCAAGAACTACTGGAGGCTGAGGAGGCGGTTCAACTGTTTTCCTTAGGTACGTATCGTCAGTTTGAAGAGAAAATCTTACACGCTGGACAACAGTTGCGGAAGATGATCGCCGAGTCTCAGAAAGCAGGGCGCAAGATTGCAGGGTACGGCGCCCCGGCTAAAGCAACGACCCTCATGCACCAATTCGGTTTGGGACGCGACGACATCGCCTATATCGTGGACGACAGTCCTTCGAAACAGGGGCTATACAGTCCAGGCATTAACGTTCCGATAGTGCCGGCTTCACATATTACTGCGCATCCGGTTGATGATCTTGTGCTTTTTGCCTGGAACTTTGCGAAGCCAATCATCAAGAACAACCGCGCATTCCTCGATGCCGGCGGACGATTCATCATTCCCCTACCCGAACTACAAGTGGTGACTGCGAATGAGTGATCTTGATAATTTATTTTATGGCAATGATTTGATCGAAGTTGTTGCGGCCCTTCCGAAAGAAGTCGAGACGCTTTCCGGTAAACGTATTTTGATCGCAGGGGGCGGCGGTTTTCTGGGTCGATACTTTCTCGCGATCTTTGATCATCTCAATGAGCAGGTTCTCGACGAGCCGTGCCAAATTTGCATATTGGATAATTTCAAGGTTGCGAATCCAACACTTGTGGGCACGCTTGGTGAGTGGGGAGAGACATTTGCAGTGGACATCTGCCGAGATAGGCTGCCTGAAGAGCATTTTGACTGGATTATTCACGCGGCAGGCATCGCGAGTCCCTATTACTATCGAGCCTATCCTCTGGAGACGCTCGAGGTCGCAACCGTTGGCACTCAGCGCCTACTCGAGCGCGCGAAGCAGACGCATGCAAAATTTCTGTATTTCTCTTCGAGTGAAATTTATGGCGATCCAGATCCGACTCATGTGCCGACTTTGGAGAGCTATCGAGGCAACGTATCGACGCTTGGTCCAAGGGCTTGTTATGACGAGGGAAAACGCGTTGGAGAGACGTATTGCTACATCTACCATGACTACTATGGTGTCGATACCAGCATCGTCCGACCTTTCAATGTATACGGACCAGGGATGCAAAAATCCGACTACCGTGTCATGCCCAACTTTGCGGCGCAAATAGCAGCTGAGAAGCCATTGATGATTTACGGCGATGGCCGGCAGACCCGAACGTTCTGCTATATTGTCGATGCGATGATAGGTTTTTTTCGGGTACTGCTGAAAGGCGTTCCCGGCGAGGTCTACAACATCGGTAATCCAAATCCCGAAGTTTCGATGAACGATTTGGCCGCGGCATTCGTCAAAATTTCGCCCATTTCCGTCACCGTGCAGGCTACCGAATACCCGGATTCATACCCTGCGGACGAGCCAATGCGCCGTTGCCCGGATATCCGCAAAGCATCGCTGCAATTGGACTACGATCCTCAGGTCGGTCTCGAGGAAGGCGTCCGTCGATTTCTCGAGTGGGCTTTGCCAAGGTATCGCACCGAAGACGGTTAACCCGTCATGGCCGTTTCACTCGTCGTCGTAGGATCGGGGCCATGGGCGCAGCGCCATATGGCTACCATTGAAAAGGCGCCGAACCTGCGCCTTGGCGGCGTTGTCAGCGAATCGCTTGTTAGGGAAATGCGCGTACTGGGGGACGGAATCGAAGCTCCCACCGTGTGGCCGAACACAAGGAGCATGATCGATGCAGATTATCGGCCGGATGGCGTCGTGGTCGCCGTGCCGCCGTCGCGTATGCTTGTGTCGATTCTTCCAGTTTTAGATGTCGGCATCCCAGTATTCGCAGAAAAACCACTGGGAGTTTCGGTCAAAGAAGCCCGTCTTATAAGCGAACGCGCGATCCGCAGAAACGTTCCGCTCATGGTGAACTTCATCCATCTCTTCAGCATTGGTTACCATAGATTACGCCAAGAATTACCGTCTATCGGGGACCTTCGACACGTTATGGCGCAGGGTGGCAATCAAGGACCGGATCGCGACTATATGAGCGCCCTTTGGGACTATGCTCCGCACGATCTCGCCTTTGCCCTAGATTTACTCGGACGAGAGCCAACAAGCCTGAATGCCGGCGTCATACGCGGCGATGAGAAAGATCACGTTATAGGCGTCGAGTTGGGGTTTTCCGATGAGCGATCGGCAACTTTAGAGTTTGGGAACCGAATGAGAGAGAAGGTCCGTCGCCTGATTTGTCACGGGACGGATCGTTACCTTCAACTTGATGATTATCCGTCAACCACTCTATCTAACTCCGGAGAACACTTAACGCTTGACGTGGTAACGACTCCGCTTGAAACCGCCCTTCAGGAATTCGCTTCGGTCACCGCGGGTGCAAAAGATATTCGTGACACGGCTTCGCTCGCTGTGTGCGTGAATGAGTGCATTGAAGAGATCGAGCGAAGTCTCTGGTAGATAGGGTCTCCAACAAGCAATTTTGTTTCTGAGCTCTTAGCGTTCTGTTACAATCATCAAAAATTGGATATTCGGTTGGTCAAGCGCATTAACTATAATTCAGTTAATTCAAAAATATTATATAATTTACAATTGGTTAATGGAATATTGTAATAATGCTTACAAGTGACCAATTGATAACCACTGTTTAGCTAAAGCGTCCTAAATGACGCAGTCAGGGAGACCAGATGGCGGCGAGAGAACGGGCCAAGACCAAAACAGCGGCCAAGCGGAAATCCAGCGCCGCGTCTAAGGACCAACTTCTGCAACATTATTATGATATGCTCCTGATCCGGCGTTTCGAGGAGAAGGCGGGGCAGTTATACGGTATGGGCCTGATTGGCGGCTTCTGCCACCTCTACATAGGGCAGGAAGCTGTCGTGGTTGGCGTCCAATCCACGCTGAAGGATGGCGATGCCGTAATCACAAGCTATCGCGATCACGGGCATATGCTCGCCTGCGGTATGGAAGCTCGGGGCGTTATGGCGGAACTTACAGGACGGGCCGGAGGTTACTCGAAGGGCAAGGGCGGTTCGATGCATATGTTCAGCCGCGAAAAAAACTTTT
>CAXGSZ010000307.1:0-4165 GCA_964012455.1 uncultured Alphaproteobacteria bacterium | reverse complement strand
ACGGGACACATTGAATGTCTTGCTGAAGTTCGAGCAGGACATTGCATCTGTTGAGCGCCGCATACCGACCATGGTGCGCAAGGCGGCGGAATGACTCAGGTCTAGGCAGCTCGGCAGATGCAGGAAACGCTCGAAGATTTCTTTCGCGCGCTGCGTGCTGCGGACATTCCGGTCTCACCGGCCGAGGCGATCGATGCGCACCGTGCCGTCGACGGCGTTGGTTATGGAGATCGCATTCTGCTGAAGGATACATTGTGTGTTGCGCTGGCAAAATCGGCGGATGAGAGCCGGCGTTTCGACGACTGCTTTGATCTCTTCTTCCGGCGCGAAGAGTTTCGCGGAGACGATAGCGACGATTCGGAAAGCAGAGATGCGGAACAGGATCCGGCGCCATTGCCGGAAGGAATTCCCGAAGAATTGCAGAAGTCCGAACTTCTGCAGATGCTGGCGGACGATAACCGTGAGGCGCTGGCCCAGCGGATGGAACAGGCGGCGCGTGAAGTGGGTGCCATGAATATCCGGTACGTGACGCAACGTGGACTTCTGGTGCGCCGAATTCTCGACAGGATGGGCTTACGTGAACTTGAAGCGGCGATTCGCACGCTCAATCAGAACGTGAAAGGGAAAGGTGCCGGAGAGGCGGCGCAAGAGCTTGCCGAAATGCGTCAGAACCTGTTCGAGGAGGCACGCCAGTTCCTCGACCGGCTCTATGAGCTATACGCGCGTCCCTATGGAGAAAAGCTGCGCGAAGAATTTCTAGCGGAGACCGCCCTTTCCGCAGTCGAGCAGCGTGACTTCGAGCGCATGCAGAAATTGGTGCGCAAGATGGCGAAAAAACTTGCGACCCGTTACAACCGTCGCCGCAAAAGGACCCGGCGAGGTGTCCTCGATGTCCGCCGTACCCTGCGCCGGAACATGGCGCATGACGGCATTCCTTTCGATACAGTTTGGAAGCAAACGAAGATCGAGCGGCCACGCATTGCGGTGATTTGCGATGTCTCGCGTTCGGTCGCAGCCGCCGCGCGGTTCCTCCTCCTGTTCTTGTATTCGCTGAACGAAGTGATCGCGACCCTGCGGGCCTTCGCATTCTCTGACCATCTGAGCGAGATCAGCGATATTATCGAGGAGAAGGACGTCGAGGTGGCGATACCGGAAATTCTCGACAAGATCGGGTTTCGTCCGACCGATTACGGTCAGTCCTTCGTGGATTTCGAGGAGGAGTACGGCGACGTCATCGACCGCAAAACGACGGTGATCATCTTGGGTGACGGCAGGTCCAACCATAACGATCCGCGTGTCGACCTGATGAGATGGATGCATGATCGCGCGAAATCCGTGATTTGGCTGAACCCCGAACCGGAAACCTTCTGGGGAACCGGCGATTCAGAGATGCTCCGCTACCTGCCGTTTTGCCATGTCGCAAGAGTGTGCCGCACGGTGCAGGATCTGGAGCGAATTATCGACGACGTATTGAAGAGTTATATTCGGGCGTAGCCGATCAGCTGCCGGAAATGGGTGCGTCCGGCATTTTGAATGGATGGATGTTCTCGTAGGCCTTGGCGGCGCGGAGCACAAACGCATCGGCGAAAAGCGGGCCGACGATCTGCAGTCCCGCCGGCAGGCCTTCGCTCGTAAAACCACAGGGTGCGTTCGCGGCTGGCTGCTGCGTCAGATTGAACGGATATGTGAAGGGCGTCCACTCGTGCCAACGCTCGAAGCCGAAACCGTCCGGAAACTCGACGCCGGCCTTGAAGGCGGGAAGCGGTTGCCCTGGCGTGAGGAGCAGATCGTAATCCTGGAAGAAAGCCTGCATGCGCTCACCGATCGCGGCGCGTCCCGATGCCGCCTCGATGTAATCCGCAGCATCGACGTTGCGGCCCCGCTCCATGATTTCCCGTAATCCCTGGTCTAGCAGGTAGCGCTTGTCCACGGGAACGGATTTGCCGGCTGCAGCGGCGCTCGCGAACCAGTGGGTTCGGAATATAGATTCCGCATCGGTGAGATCTGGATCGACCTCCTCAACGGTTGCGCCCAACTTCTCAAAGGACTGTGCGGCAGCCGTCACCAGTTCGGCAATCTCCGGATCAACGATTTTTACATGACCCAGCGTTAGGCTGAAAGCGATGCGGAGGCCCTCCACACCGTGCTCAATGCCTTCGAGGTAATTGGTGTCATCGGCTGGCAGTGCGGTCCAGTCGCGGATGTCAGGGCGCGCCATCACATTGAGCATCGCTGCCGCGTCCCGCACCGTACGGGTGATTGGCCCAGTATGCGACAAGGTGCCAAATGGGCTCGCCGGCCAAGCAGGAACCTTTCCGTAGGTGGGTTTCAGACTGAAGACGCCGGTGAAGCTGGCGGGAATGCGCACGGAGCCGCCAGCGTCGGTTCCCGTATGCAGTACACCCATGCCCAATGCTGCTGCGGCCACGGCCCCGCCGCTGCTGCCACCTGTTGTGCGAGATGTATTCCATGGGTTGCGTGTCACGCCACTCAACGCGCCATCGGTAACGCCCTTCCAGCCGAATTCCGGTGTTGTCGTCTTTCCAAGGAAAATTGCGCCGGCTTCGCGCAGCCGGGCGACGGGTGGCGCGTCGGTGTCCCATTCAGCGTCGGGGTCGGTTGTCTTGCTGCCACGCAGTGTCGGCCAGCCCTTCGCCAGCATGGTATCCTTAAGTGTTGTAGGGACGCCGTCGATTGGACTGAGGGGTTCGCCGCGCTCCCACCGCGATTCCGATGCCCGAGCCGACAGCATCGCTTCGTCTGTATCGATTACGACAAACGCATTGACCGCATCGTTATGCATCGCAATGCGTGACAACGTGGCATCCGTGACGTCCACAGGCGAAAGGCGTTTTGCACGGTAGGCGGCTTCAAGTTCATCGACGCTGAGTTGATGCAATTCGGTGTCTGACATTCTGGCGATCCCAGGCTGTGATGGACTTAATATGCACCTGCGAAAAGATGAGCGAAAGAGCATGCCAGCATCGCCTTGATCGGACCGCCCGACCCGCGTAGCGTTCCGACACGGAACACGGTGAGATTGTGAATGTCTGACAGGGCCTTAATCATCGCCGCCATGACATGGCTTCGACCAATCTTTGCATCGCTGGGGGTGATCGCGATGCTCGGGGTATGGGCCAAGGATGGTTCGGCCGGACCCAATGAGGATATCCTCTATTGGGGATCCGCATCCGAGTTAGAAACCATCACGCATTATTACGATTTTCGGCCGGAGGTGGAGGCTATATCACGGTTGGTATGGGACCGGCTTTTCTACCGGGAACCGAATTCGCCGACCTATCGGCCCAATCTCGCCAAAAAATTGGTTTGGAAAGGCATTACCACTGTCGAAATCGATTTGCGCACCGACATCGTATTCCATAACGGAGATCGATTTACGGCTGACGATATCGTTGAGACGGTGCGACGCCTCAAGGACCCCGACTTGGGTTTTCCTAAGCATCGGGGGATTGAATGGATTGGCGCTGTTGAAAAAGTGTCGCGCTTCAAGGTCAGAATCGATTTGAAACGTCCAACGCCGCACCTACTGGAGATCCTCTCCGGCCCCTTCGTCGTCATCCCGCGTGCAGCTTGGCAGAGCGCGCCGTTGGAGGCGAGCGGCCGGGTTGATTATTCCCGAATGCCGCCGATTGGCAGCGGTCCCTACCGGGTGACACGGATTGAACCCGGGGTGCGAATCGAGGTTGAACGGTACAGGAGGTATCATCAAAGCCCTAAGGGCAAACCGAGGATCAATCGCATCGTATTCTCGACCGTCACCGACGCAGCCGAGCGGCGACAGCATTTGATGGACGGGCGGCTCGATTTCCTCTCGGGATTATCGAAGCCGGCGGTGGACCGGATGGAACGCGAGGGTGCACCGGTTCGCGTACAGAGAGCACCAAGCATGAGAATAGCCTTTCTTGCGATGGACCGGGCCGGTCGCAGTAGTGAACGAACGCCGCTTCGAAAGCTTATGGTCCGTCGAGCCATCGCACATGCGGTTAACAGAGGGGAACTCGCCCGCCTTGCGTTTGGGCCCGTGTCACAGGTTCAACACGCTTTGTGTCATCCGGCTCAGTTCGGTTGTACGAAGGACGTCATTAAGTATCCCTACGATCCGAAGAAGGCGGTTGAGCTCCTTAGTGCCGTGTCGATTGGACCC
>CAXGSZ010000306.1:0-4192 GCA_964012455.1 uncultured Alphaproteobacteria bacterium | reverse complement strand
GACCACTCAAGGCCGGAGGCGCCCAAAATCCGAACTCTTGAGGATGAAATAGGCCGTGTCGTGCGTGCTCGTGTCATCAATCCTAAATGGATCGACGGCGTCATGCGTCACGGCTATAAGGGCGCCTTCGAAATCGCGGCAACGGTCGATTATCTCTTCGCCTTCGCGGCGACCACACACGCCGTGGAGAATCACCATTTCGATTTGGTTTACGAGGCCTACTTGGGTGACGATCGGGTACGGCAGTTCTTGATCGACAACAACCCCGCTGCGGCACGTGAAATTGCGGAAAGACTGATAGAAGCTCAGGAGCGAGGGCTCTGGCAGCCTCGCTCCAATGCGGGCCGCGCGTTATTGGACGACTTGGCGAACGACAACCTGAAGGCTGTGTCATGACTGAAATGACCGAAGATGAAATCAATGCTCGCGCCAATGAGAAAGCGCGCAAACGCAAGGAAGCTCGCGATCGAATGCTCGCCACGAAGACGATCGAAAAGGGCCTTCTCATCGTTCATACAGGTAAAGGAAAGGGCAAGTCGACCGCTGCATTCGGATTGGTAATGCGCGCCCTCGGGCACGGTATGCGCGTCGGGATTATTCAATTCGTCAAAGGCAAGTGGGAAACCGGGGAAAGGCACGTTCTGGAAAAATTCCCCGATCAGGTCATGATCCGAACAATGGGCGAAGGGTTTACCTGGGAGACCCAAGACCGCGCTCGTGACATCGCGGCCGCACAGTCTGCCTGGGAAGCGGCAAAAGAAATGATCGATTCGAGCCGTGGCGAAAGCCCCGCCTATGACTTGGTGCTGCTCGACGAGTTGAACATTGTCCTACGCTACGACTACTTGCCGCTCGACGAGGTCGTGGCGTTCCTCGCCGACAGATCTGAGGACCTTCACGTCGTCGTCACAGGCCGAAACGCCAAGGACCCACTGATCGAAGCTGCGGATCTGGTAACGGAAATGACGATGGTGAAACATCCATTCCGGTCGGGCGTTAAAGCTCAGCAAGGTATTGAGTTCTAACGGACCACACCGCATGGCCGCTATCATGATACAAGGGACGAGCTCCGACGCAGGCAAGTCGTTAGTGGCGGCCGGGCTGTGCCGTGCATTTACCAATCGTGGCCGCACAGTGCATCCCTTCAAGCCACAAAACATGTCGAACAATGCGGCGGTGACGCCTTGCGGTGGCGAAATCGGCCGCGCCCAGGCGCTCCAGGCGCGTGCTTGCAGGGTCACGCCGGACATCGACATGAACCCAATTCTCCTGAAGCCGCAGACGGACACCGGATCACAGCTCATCGTGCGCGGCAAGGTAGACCGCAACACGACCGCACGTGACTATTATAAGCTGAAGGACGAGCTGTTGCCGGTCGCGATTGATAGCTTCAATCGACTGGAGGGTAACGCGGACCTAGTCGTCGTCGAGGGTGCCGGCAGCCCAGCCGAGGTTAACCTCAGGCAGGGAGACATCGCCAATATGGGATTCGCCGTCCCGACCCAAACGCCTGTGATCCTGGTCGCGGATATCGAACGGGGTGGTGTGATCGCCAACCTGGTGGGAACCTGGCATCTTCTCGATGCGGAGGAACGCGCTCTCACCGTCGGTTACATCATCAACAAGTTCCGGGGCGATCCATCACTATTCGATGACGGGCTAAAGCGAATTTCACAGGAAACAGGCCTCCGCAGCTTCGGTGTACTGCCATGGTTTGACGATGCACGCCATTTGCCCGCCGAAGACGCCTTGGCGCTCGGACGATACGGCGAAACTCGTAACGGCAATCAAATTCGCATCGCGATACCAGTGTTCTCCCGAGCGGCGAATTTCGACGATCTTGACCCGCTCGCTGCGGAGCCGGACGTATCGCTTGTGATGGTGCAGCCCGGGGAGGCAATACCCGGTGACGCGGATCTCGTTCTCCTGACGGGATCGAAGTCTACACGGGGCGACCTTTCCCTCTTGTACGAACAGGGCTGGGACATCGATATCCGGGGACACGTCCGCCGGGGTAAACCTGTCTTGGGGCTTTGCGCGGGATATCAAATGCTCGGCCGCAAGGTCACGGATCCGGAAGGTATTGAGAGCGCACCCGGAGAAAGCGATGGTCTTGGTCTGCTCGACGTTGAAACGCGGCTCGCCGGTCAGAAAACACTCCGCTCCGTGGGCGCGACGGACGTTCAAAGCGGCCTTTCGGTCTCAGGGTATGAAATGCATATCGGCGACACCGACGGTCCGGATACGGTCCGGCCGATGCTGATGGTCGGGGAGCGGGCGGATGGCGCGCTATCGCCGGATGGTCTGGTGTCCGGTTGTTACCTACACGGCCTGTTCGCGGATGACACCTTCAGGGACGACTTCCTGGAACGATTGAAATCGCGCGAACCCTCCCGTGTGAGGTACGAACAACGGGTCGAGCAAACACTTGATGCATTGGCCGAGCATTGCGAGCGGCACATGGACCTCGATGGAATTTCAAAGGTGGCGGGAGTGGGCTAGATGAAGAACATCGACACGCCCAGCGCCAAGCATAAAATCCCGGCGAGTACATATAGCCGCAGCGCTTTACGAATATCATCTGGTCTTGCTTCTTGGCGTCCGGACCCCATCCAGTGGTCTTCCACATGAAGGCCGCCGTAGACCCGTGGGCCCGCAAGCGCGACGCCGAGAGCGCCGGCCATCCCGGCTTCCGGCCAACCCGCATTGGGCGAACGGTGCTTGCGAGCGTCGCGACGCATTGCAGCCACGGCCTCATTTCCCCTCACGCCCGGCAGCAAGTACGCCGCCAACACGATCAAACCGCCCGACAAGCGAGACGCTGGCAAATTCACAATATCGTCGAGCCGCGCCGCCGCCCATCCGAAAGATCGAAACCGTTCATTTCGGTAGCCGATCATGCTGTCCAATGTATTCACCGCCTTATAGGCCAATATCCCGGGCAATCCGAACAACACGTAGTAGAGCATTGGAGCGACGACGCCGTCGCTAAAGTTTTCCGCCACCGATTCGATTGCGGCGCGCGCGACTCCGGGCTCGTCCAAGGTTTCGGGATCTCGACCCACGATATGGGCGACTGCCTGCCGGCCCTCCGAAAGGTTCTTGTCGAGGCCAGAAGCAACGCGACGCGCATGGTCGAAAAGGTCGCGATTTGCGAGCAGCGTAGCGACCAGGGCAGCTTCGACAGTCCAGGCCCAGCCAAAATTGCTGAGACTCAAGCCATATCCGATCAACCAGCCCAGCAGCGATACGCTGGCAACCACAAGAACAACAGTAAAAATTCCGGAGACACGTCTCGCGTTCTCCGATGCACCTGGATCGTTGAGCGCCTGTTCGAGGCGACCGATAACCTCTCCGATGATTGCGACGGGATGCGGCACGCGCCGGTATATCCAATTGGGATCACCGACGACCGCATCCAACAGAAACGCGAGCACCAGAATGAGATACGGCTCAGGGCCGCTCAAAATAAGATCGGAATACGAGGCGAACACGCACAAATCCTGCGCGCCAGTGATCGGTGCGTCAACAAGAACCATTCGCGGCACAACGAGCCGCAAACCACGAGGACGAAATGAAGGGAAAAACAGGAATACTCCTTTGCGGACACGGCAGCCGTGACGCGAATGCAATCAAAGAATTTGCGGTATTGGCGGAGATGCTCGACGCGCGCTTACCCGATTACGACGTTGATCATGGCTTCCTGGAGTTCGCTACGCCCGTCATACGGACCGGCCTCAATGCCCTGCAGGAAAAGGGTAACACCAACATCCTCGCGCTTCCGGGCATGCTTTTCGCCGCTGGCCACGTAAAGAACGATATTCCCTCGGTCCTCAACACTTACATGGCACAAAACCCGGGTGTCACCGTCCAATACGGTCGTGAACTGGGCATCGATATGAAGATGGTGCGTGCCGCAGGCCAGCGCATTCAAGAAGCCCTCGACAGCGCATCGAATGATGTGCCGAAACACGCAACCCTGCTCATGATCGTTGGCCGCGGCGCTTCCGATCCAGATGCCAATTCGAATATCTCGAAGGTCATGAGATTGCTCTGGGAAGCCTTTGGCTTCGGCTGGGGTGAAGTGTGCTACTCCGGCGTAACCTTCCCGCTGGTCGAGCCAGGCCTCGAGCATGCGACCAAACTGGGATTCCGTCGGATCATCGTGTTCCCCTATTTTCTCTTTACTGGC
>CAXGSZ010000305.1:0-4194 GCA_964012455.1 uncultured Alphaproteobacteria bacterium | reverse complement strand
GATTATTTTGATCTTTTTCCCTGCCGCCGTAAGACCGAGTTGTCCGCGTTTCAGGGCAAGTGCCTGCTCGCCAAAAATTTCTCGCCGCCAACCATATAACGCCGGTACATCTGCATCGTCAAAAGCGGCGATTCGCTCGAGGTCATCAGCGGAAGCAACAAGTTTCGGTGCGACCTTTTCTTCTTCGCAGCGGAGCTTCAGAAGCGTCTTGAGCAGGTCCGTCAGCGGTCCAAGGCCATTTGGTAACCTCTCGCGCGGCGCCACATTCGGGCGTTCGGCCTCCGATGTATTGACGCCCCGTTCAATTGCACTGAGCAACCCATCCGCGAGCCGCCCGTTGGCGAAACCCTTCGGCAGGCCGCGGGTGCGCGCCAAAGCCTTCTCGTTCTTTGGCGTGTGCGCTGAAATGTCGAGCAGCGAATCGTCTCTCAGCAGCCGATTGCGCGGAATATCCCGTTTCTGCGCCTCTGCCTCGCGCCAGGCGGCAACCTCGCGGAGTACCGCGAGAAATTTGCCGTTTGTTGTGCGGCTTTTTATCCGCCGCCACGCGTCGTGTGTGTTAATGTCGTAGGTGGCCGTATCGGTGAGGATCTTCATTTCCGAGTCGAGCCAATGAGAACGCCCAGACTCTGCCAATTCAGCGGCCAACTTCTCGTAGGCGATTCGCAGATGGGTCACATCGGAAAGAGCGTAGGTGAGTTGCTTGTCTGTCAACGGTCGGTGCGACCAATCGGCGAAACGGGATGTCTTCTCAATGGCGACCCCGACCAACCTTTGGGCCAGCGTACCATATGCGACTTGATCGCCGAACCCACAGACCATCGCTGCAATCTGTGTGTCGAACATCGGTGTCGGCACTGCGCCGAACAAATTGTAGAAAATCTCATTATCTTGCCGACTGGCATGCAACACCTTGAGAATGCTCTTGTCGGCAAAGAGCACGGCGAGCGGCGACAGATCAATGCCGGGCGCCATGGCATCGATAACCGCTTCTTCCTCCGGTCCGGCGATTTGCACCAGGCAAAGGATAGGGTAATACGTCTTTTCGCGGACGAACTCCGTGTCGACAGTAATAAATTGCGCGCCTTTCTGATGGTCGCAGAAGGCGGCGAGAGTATCAGTGTCCTCAATTAGTGTGATCGCCATGGCTTAGAGGGATACACGGAAAGACGGGATGGTGAAAGAGCTGGGCGAATTCGGGAGCGACTGCAATGGAAGACCGCTTAATTAATCTGGAATCGAAGATCGCTTATCAGGAGACGACACTGGACGAATTGAACGAGGTTATTATCCGTCAGCAACAGCAAATTCGGGCGCTGGAGCAACGGGTTCAATCGATCACCGAACACCTGCGTAAGCGCGAAGAGGATCCGCGTCCCGACGAATAACGTCGGGGTTTGACCGTTGGCCGCAATTAACCAGATTTGTCACTGGGGGTAGTAAACAATTGGGCGATCCGTTATTAGGTCGCTCTTTGCTAGATCGGAGTCCACTTGGCCGCCGAAAGCGTTGAAACCCTTCTGGACCGATGCGGACCCGCCTATCAATGGCTGGTTACCGCGACGGGGATGACCGGCGCGATGGTTATGATTCTCACCTCGACCATGGTCAATGTCGCGGTGCCCAGCATCATGGGGACATTCGGGGTTGGCCAAAGCGAGGCACAATGGATGGCGACGGCGTTTCTCGCCGCGATGACAGCCAGCCAACTGCTTGGCGCTTGGGTGTTGTCAGTCTTTGGGCCACGCGTTGGGTATATCGGTGCTGTCGTGATCTTCGTGCTCGGCTCATTCCTCGGTGCCTTCGCACCTAATATCGATATACTGATCCTGTCTCGTGTGATTCAGGGATTCGCGGCCGGCATCGTTCAGCCGTTGGCCATGGTGACGATCTTCAAAGTCTTTCCTCGGGAGCGCCGGGGCCTTGCGCTCAGCCTGTACGGCGGCGGGATCATGATTGCACCGATCATGGGGCCGATTGTCGGTGGTATCACGATCGACGCATCGAGCTGGCGGGAACTTTTCTTTATCCCGTTGCCCATTGCCGGGGCTGCCATGCTGATGGGTGCCCTTTTCATGCCATCGCGCGACAGGTCGCTCAAACGGTTGCCGTTCGACTGGACCGGCTATGCGTTGATTGCGGGCGCGTTAGTACTGCTCTTAACCGCTATTGCCAATGGACAGCGGGATGGCTGGATTTCTAACCGAATTCTCCTTATGGGCGGGACGGGCATTGTGCTGAGTATCGCATTCGTTTGGTCGCAGCTTAAGTCCGACGCACCCATTCTGGATTTTGATGTCTTCCGCAATTCGCAATTCGCCGCGGCGGCCTGTCTCGGATTTGTCTTCGGCGCGGGCAATTTCGCGTCGACCTACATCATTCCGGTTTTCGTCCAAACAGTTCAGAATTTCACACCGACATGGGCCGGGATGGTGACGGCGCCGGCAGGGTTCGTAGTGATGTGTTTCTTTCCGATCGGCGGACGACTGGTCGACGCATTTCCTGCCCGCTACTTGGCGATGACCGGACTTGGCCTCTTCGCCTTCGGAGTGGCGCTCCTTCATGGAACCGACGTAAACACCGCTTTCTGGATCCTGGCATTCTACACGATTATCGGCCGTCTCGGCCAAAGTATCATGTTGCCGGCAATCAATGTTGCCGCCCTCCGGACCTTGACGACTGAGCAGCTCAACAACGCCTCGGGTTCGATCAATTTCGTGCGCCTCATGGGGGGGGCATTTGGCGTGAATCTCCTTGTTGTCTTCATGGAACAGCGGACTGAGTTTCACGCAATTTCGATGACTGCAACACAGACCGCACACAATGAGGCGAGCCGCGAGTTGTTGGGGCAGGTATCGGGGTTGCTGCACGACAGTGGCGTCGCGGAAGCCGTCGTTCAGAGAGGCGCGCTGCATTTTCTAGGTCGCGTGATCGAGGCCCAGGCCCAGACGATGGGCTTTCAGGACGGCTTTATGATCATCGCGGTCGTCTTCGTTGCGGCCTTGCTCCCCGCAATGATGCTGGGCCGCGAGCGAAAATAGGAGCTATTCAGCGGCTTCCTGTAGCGGGCCACGTGCTTCTTCGATTTCGGCATCCGTCATGCCGAGGGCACTTAAAATTTCAGAGGTGTACGCGCCGATCGCCGACAGATCGCCGGTCGTCGCCATCATCTCGCCATCGATCTCGAACGGCAGCGATGGCGCCCGGAACGTACGTCCATCCGGCATTTTGGACGTCACGAGCCCGCCCGGCCGTCGTACGTGCGGATCATTGAAATTGTCTGAGGGCCGGTTAATGGGCGAGAAGGGAATCCCGAGTTCCTCAAAGTCATGCAGTAGGTCGGTGTAATGCTTTTTCACAATAGCTTCCGCTACGATCGGGATCGTCCAACTGCGTGCCTCGATTTGGTCCATCCGCGTCTGCAGCCTTGCATCGGTCAGGAGTTCGTCTAGCTCGAGATAGGTGCACAGCACCTTCCATTGTCCCTCGGTGACCGCACCGACGAATATCTGGCGTTCGTCGGCTGTGGTCAGAATGTCGTATACCGGCCAGGCGAATTCCCGCTCCGGCATCGGTGACGGATTGGCGCCTTCAAGTTCGAACTGAACCATATGCTGCGCCGCGAGGATGAGACCGTTCTCGAACAGACCGACCCGGATGTTGCGACCCTCCTCGGTTTTTTCCCGCTCCAGAAGCGCGCCCATTACCGAGAACGCACCGAACAGACCGCCAGTGATATCGACCGCGGACGAGCCGAAGCGCAGGGGGCGGCCCATCGGGCCTGTCATATAGGCCAGACCCGTCATCATCTGCACCACCTCGTCCATGGCGGTTCGTTCCTGATACGGCCCCTGGAGGAAACCCTTATGTGAGGCGAGAATCAGTCTTGGGAATTTCTCGCGCAGGACGTCCGGCGCGGCTCCCATCTTAGCGAGAGATACATCGCGGAAGTTGTCGACGAAAACGTCGGCTGTTGCCAGGAGACGGTCGAGGGCCCGCTTGCCGGCATCGCTGGAGAGGTCGAGTTGTACCGACTTCTTACCGCGGTTGAAGAGTGGGAAGAATGGGCTTCCCATGCCGGTAAGGTTGCGGGTTTTGTCGCCGGCCGGTGGTTCTATCTTAATGACTTCGGCCCCCATCAACGCCAGGAACATGCCGCAGGACGGCCCCATGATCATGTGGGTCATCTCGACG